>JBIKTP010000534.1:0-3047 GCA_044348035.1 Burkholderiaceae bacterium | reverse complement strand
CCGGCAACATGCCAGCGTTCGACCCGATGACCAACACCGGCGCCGACCAGGGCAACCAGATCGGCAGCCACCACGACGGCATGCACTTCTTTCCCATCGAGGGCAAGGACCCGTACAGCGGCAGTTCCACCGAAGGGCTGCTGGTCATGAACCACGAATACGTGGAGCCGCGCTACATGCATGCCCGCGCTGTCGGCCAGAAGCTCGGCCGCGATGCGGTGCCCGCCCTGGTCAGCGGCAAGCGCCCGGCAGACGAGTGCCTCAAGGAAATCAACGGCCACGGCGTCTCGGTGGTGCATGTTCGCAAGGGTACCAATGGCCAATGGGGCGTGGTGCAAGGCAGGTTGAACCGCCGCATCACTGCCGCCACGCCGATGGACATCAGCGGCCCGGTGCGCGGGACAGACTTCGTCAAGACCCGGCACAGCCCGGATGGCACGCGCACCCGCGGCACGCTCAACAACTGCGCCCACGGCGTCACCCCCTGGAACACCTACATGATGGCCGAGGAAAACTGGGCCGGTTACTTCATCAACAAGGTGAATGCAAGCGGCCGCACCCGCGAGCAATCGCGGTACGGAGTCAACAGCAATGAGAGCAGACCTGCCACGTCCCGATATGGCTGGGAGCTGGCCGACAACGGGGCGGACGAATTCGCCCGTTTCGACGTGACGGCCAGGGGTGCCAACGCCGCCCAGGACTACCGCAACGAAGCCAACGGCTTTGGCTGGATGGTCGAAGTCGACCCGTTCAACCCGACCAGCACGCCGGTCAAGCGCACCGCGCTGGGACGCTTCGCCCACGAAGGCGTCGTTTTCCAGCCCGGTGTGGAGGGCAAGCCCATCGTGTGTTACTCCGGCGACGACGCCAATGACGAGTACATCTACAAGTTTGTCTCCAAGGGCGTATACCAGAAGGCACGCGGCGTGGCCAATGGCGCGCTGCTGGACGACGGCACCCTGTACGTGGCCAAGTTCAACGAGGACGGCACGGGCGTCTGGCTGCCGCTGGTCTTCGGGCAGGGCCCGCTGACCCCGTTCACTTTCAGCAGCCAGGCCGATGTGCTGGTGAACACCCGGCTGGCGGCCGATCGCGTGGGCGCCACCCGCATGGACCGCCCGGAATGGGGCACGATCGACCCCCGCAACGGGCAGGTGTATTTCACGCTGACCAACAACAGCGGTCGCACCGTCACCGACAAGGCCAACCCGCGCGAGAAGAGCCGCTGGGGCCACATCATCCGCTGGACCGAGGCCGGCAACGACCCCGCCGCCACCCGTTTCGACTGGAACATCTTCCTGTTGGCCGGCCCCGAGAAGGACTCGCAGTTCGCCGGCAAGCCGCTGACCAAGGATCAGATCCACAACAGTCCAGATGGCGTATGGTTCGACAAGGACGGCCGCCTGTGGATCCAGACGGATACCAGCGAGAGCGCGATGAACAAGGGCGACTATGCAGAGTTCGGCAACAACCAGATGCTGTGCGCCGACCCCCGCACCAACGAACTCAAGCGCTTCCTGGTCGGCCCGTTGGGTCAGGAAATCACGGGCGTCATCACCACGCCGGACGGAAAGACGATGTTCGTCAACGTCCAGCACCCCGGCGCCACCACGACGGCAGATGATTTTGCCGCCGGCAAGCTCACCGGTACCTGGCCCAACCAGGGTCGGTATGCCCGCTCAGCCACGATCATCATCACCAAGGAAGACGGCGGCGTGATCGGTAGCTGAGCTACCTGAGCCAGCAGGCCAGCAAGCCAGCGGCCATGGCATTCCAGAGCGGCTTCGGCCGCTCTTTTCTTGCAGGAGATGTCGACCATGAAACACGCTGCCGGCACGGCTGAAGGCACGACCAGACACATCGCCCGGGCACTGGCATGTCTTGTCCTGTTCCCCTGGCTGGCGGCCACCGCCGAGCCGCGTCCTGCGCCCTACGGGGGAGGCGCAGACCACTACAGCGACACCCGTCTGGCGATCCGTGAATCCCGCTGGACACAGGCGCAGGACGCCCTGCAGCGCCTGGCCCGCGAGATGCCGCAGATGACCCAGGATGCCGAGTACCACAACCTGATGGGTTACAGCCTGCGACGGCAAAGCCCGGCGAACCTGGAGCGCTCGATCGACCACTACCTCACCGCGCTTCGGCTGGACCCATCCCACACGCAGGCCCGGGAGTACCTGGGCGAGGCCTACCTCATGCAGGGCCGCGAAGACCTGGCACGCGAGCAGTTGCGCGCCATCGAAGACTTGTGCAAAAGCCGGACCTGCGAGGAATGGCGTGACCTGGACCGCGCAATAGAAGCGTACAGGGCGAGGCGCTGAACGCATCCGCGCGAGGAGCGGATGTGCGAGGGGTGCGCCCTGGCGGACGCTTCGCGTCTAATTGACTACCGATTCGACCTGCGCCATCGGCGTGTGGCGCACATCGGCGCCCTTGACAACGAAAATGATCTGCTCGGCGATGTTCTTCGCATGGTCGCCAATCCGCTCCAGCGACTTGGCCAGGAAAAGAAGATCCAGGCTTGGCGAAATCGTGCGAGGGTCTTCCATCATGTAAGTGATGAGCTTGCGCAGGAAACCGTCGTACTCCGCGTCGATGGCATGGTCATCCTTCATGATCGTCAGCGACATCGCCGTGTCCAGACGCGCAAAGGAGTCCAGCGTCTTGCGCAACAACTCTCCGGCAAGGTCGGATGCAAGGCGCAGCTCGGACACGGGCAGCGAGCGCGGGGATCCGCTTTCGATGATGGATTTCACCATGCGCGCGATGCGCGCGACTTCGTCACCTGCGCGTTCCAGATTCTGCGTGATGCGCGAGATCGCCATCAGAAAGCGCAGGTCCCGGGCTGTCGGTTGGCGCCTGCCGATGGTGGAGATGATGGCGTGGTCGATGTCCACCTCCATCTGGTTGATACGGATTTCCGTCTGGAGCACCTGCTCGGCTGTCTCCAGGCTCATGTTCACCAGCGCGTAGATCGCCTGGTGCAGCTGCGATTCGACCAGACCGCCCATTTCCAGCACATGGGTAGAGATGGAGTTCAACTCGGC
>JBIKTP010000533.1:0-3048 GCA_044348035.1 Burkholderiaceae bacterium | reverse complement strand
CTGTACGCGGCGCACCAGAAGATCTACCCGCGCAGCGTCTCCGGCGTGTTCGCCAACTGGCGCTGGGTGATGGTGGTCCTGACCCAGCTGGTCTTCTACGGCCTGCCGTGGCTGGAATGGGGGCAGCGCCAGGCGGTGCTGTTCGACCTCGGCGCCCGGCGCTTCTACATCTTCGGTCTGGTGCTGTACCCGCAGGACTTCATCTACCTGACGGGCATTCTCGTGATCTCGGCCCTGTCGCTGTTCCTCTTCACGGCCGTGGCCGGGCGCCTGTGGTGTGGTTATGCCTGCCCGCAGACGGTCTACACCGAGATCTTCCTGTGGATCGAGAAGAAGATGGAAGGCGACCGTTCCGCGCGCATGCGCCGCGACGAGTCGCCGATGTCCTTCGACAAATTCTGGCGCAAGGGCGGCAAGCACCTGCTGTGGCTGGCCGTCGCGCTGTGGACAGGTTTCACCTTCGTCGGTTACTTCACCCCGATCCATGTGCTGGGGCAGGAAGTGCTCGACGCGAACATGGGCTCCTGGGAGGTCTTCTGGAGCCTGTTCTACGGCTTTGCGACCTACGGCAATGCCGGCTTCATGCGCGAGCAGGTCTGCAAGCACATGTGCCCGTATGCCCGCTTCCAGAGCGCGATGTTCGACAAGGACACCCTGATCGTCACCTACGACACCGAACGCGGCGAACCGCGCGGCAAGCGTTCCAAGAAGGCCGACCCGGCCGCCCTCAACCTGGGCGCGTGCGTCGACTGCAGCCTGTGCGTGCAGGTCTGCCCCACGGGCATCGACATCCGCAACGGCCTGCAGTACGAGTGCATCGGCTGCGGAGCCTGCGCCGATGTGTGCGACACCGTGATGGACAAGGTGGGCTACCCGCGCGGTCTGGTGCGCTACACCACCCAGAACGCCATGGCAAAACACTGGACGACCAGCCAGACACTGCGCCATGTGCTGCGTCCGAGGATCCTGGTCTATTCGGCCATCCTGGGCGCCATCATCATCGCGATGGTGGTCAGCCTGTCGATCCGCACACCGTTCAAGGTCAATGTGGTGCGCGACCGTGGTGTCATGGCACGCATCGTGGCCGGCGGCAACCTGGAGAACGTCTATCGCCTGCAGGTGATGAACGCCACCGAATCCACCCAGACCTACCAGTTCTCGGTGAGTGGCCTCAAGGGCATCACGATCGGCTCGCAAACCACCGTGACCCTGGATTCCACGCAGGCCCGCGGCGTGGCGGTGCGGGTCCAGCTGCCCTACGACGCAGCCCCGCCGGGCTCGCACCCGATCCAGTTCGAGATCAAGTCGCTGGACACAGCCATGCAGATCACGGAAAAATCGGTGTTCGTCGTGCCACGCTGAGTGCACGGTACCCACCATGACACGCAAGGAGACGGCATGACGACGCAACGAGTGATGTGGATAGTCTGGCCTGCATTCCTGCTGGCCTGCCTGCTGGAGATGCTGGTGTTTGCGCTGGTGGACCCCCAGGATCTGCACTGGTTCGGGCAGCCGGTCGAACTGTCGCGCGAGGCGGTCTACACGCTCGCCTTCTTCGTCTTCTGGGCCCTGTCGATGGTGGCCAGCGGCCTGACCACCCTGCTGTCGATGTCGCCCTTCGAAGTCAACCGCTGCCCCCTGCCGGCCAGTGACCGGCCGCAGGGCTGCCCGAAACAGGGCGCCTGCTGATCAGACCAGGTGGCAGGCGGCAAGCCGCCCGGGGCCTGCCAACTGGAAGACTCGCAGCCCGGGGCTCGGGGGATATCCGCGACCTGCTGGCGCCCTGCACGATGCGCTGGCCTGGCGCTGGCGCAGCCGACGCACTCAGGCAGCCGTCGGCTGCAGACTGTCCCACGCCTTGAGCGTCTCGGCCGCGTACATCAAGGCGGGGCCGCCCCCCATGTAGACGCAGACAGAGAGCATTTCCTCCAGCTCCTGGCGGGTGCACTGCAGCCTGATCAAGGCCTTGACATGAAACCCGATGCAGCCAGAACAATGCTGGGTGATGCCGATGGCCAGGGCCATCAGCTCCTTGTGCTTGGCGCTCAGCGCGCCCTCCGCCATGGACGCACGCGCCAGCTGGCCGAAGCCCTGCATGGTCTCGGCCTGGCTCCTGCGAAACGGGCCCAGCGCGTCGTTGATGTCCTGTATCAGACCGGGATGGTTGAAATTGCTCACGGGCTCTCCGGGAAAGTGGGTTGCGCTTCGCGGGAATGCCCGCAAAGACGCCACCATGTTACCGACGGGGACATGGGCAGACTTGACATGCATCAGCCATGCCGCGGCAGGCCCACCCAGGGCCTCAGAACGTGTGGGCGTGCAGCACGGTGAAGCTGCGCTGGGCGAACAGCCAGCGCCCGCTCAAGCGCACCAGCAGGTCTTCGTAGGTGCCATGCTGCAGGCGTGCGGGACCGTCCCCCGGCACCAGCCACTCGGTGGTCTGCACCCGCAGCTGCGCCGAGTCGCCCGCCACCAGCATGGCACCCGGACTGGCCGAGAAGCTGACAAACCGGTAGGCCGCCATCGCACGGACCCAGGTCGTGCGCAGCGCCTCATGCCCGGTGATGGTGGCGCCGCGGATCAGCCACCGCCCTTGCGGCGCCCATGTGGCGACCCAGGCGTCCGCATCGTGCCGGCACACCGCGTCTCCATAGGCGTCGAGCAGCTCGCGGATCGCGAGCCGGTCTTCAGCGGGTCCCTCGAAGGCCATCGGCGCCGGCCTGCCTGCCGTCACGGTACCGGCGGCAACACCTGCCGCGCTGCCCAGACCTCGATCGGCGTCAGCGCCACGGGCAGCTCGCGCAGCACCGGCGCCATGTCGATGCAGAACGGCCGCTCGGGCGATTCGTTGTACCAGGTGTAGATGCGGTGCAGTTCGCCGATGAGACGGTCTGCCTCCAGCGAGGAGCGGCCTTCGAAGACCTGGCGCATGCGCTGGCAGAAGTCGTCGATGCTCTGGCTCTGCCAGGTCAGGGGCAGGTTCCAGGCCCGGCCCAGTTTTTCGGCGAGCTGCGGCAGGCGGACCGTCTCCGCGCCACCCACGGCAAA
>JBIKTP010000532.1:0-3051 GCA_044348035.1 Burkholderiaceae bacterium | reverse complement strand
TGGAGAACAGGCGCCGCACGAACGATTTCCGCCCTGGCGCGCCCGATGGTGCTGCGGCTGGTGCCGCCGACAGGGTGGTAGTGCTCATCCCAGTCGGACCCTCGGATCGATCACGGCGTACAACAGGTCGACCACGATGTTGACCGTCAGGTAGATCAGCGCCAGGAACAGCAGGCCACCCTGGATCACCGGGAAGTCACGCGACAGCACGGCGCCGATGATCAGGCGCCCCATGCCCGGGATCGAGAACACCTGCTCGATCACGACCGCGCCGCCCAGCAGACCGCCGATCATGATGCCCATCACGGTGACGATCGGCACCATGGCATTGACCAGCCCGTGGCGCACCACCACGTAAGGCTCGGGCAGGCCCTTGGCGCGCGCGGTGCGCACGAAGTCCTGGCCCAGGACCTCCAGCATGCTCGAGCGTGTCATGCGGGCCACGAAACCCATCTGCACGCAGGCCAGCGTGAAGGTGGGCAGGGCAATGTGCCGGGCCCAGTCCCAGGGGTTGGTGAGGAAGGGGACATAGTCACCCGGCGGAAAGATCGGCACCAGCACGGCCACCGCCCAGATCATCACGAGACCCAGCCAGAACTCGGGTATCGACAGTCCCAGCAGCGCCAGCGTCATCATGCCCTGATCGGCAGCCTTGCCATGGCGCACCGCCGCCACCACACCGGCGGCCACGCCGATCAGGACGGCAAAGAAGAAAGCCAGCATCGTGAGGGAGATCGTGACCGGCAGTCGCTCCAGGATGGCGCTGGTCACGCTGCGGTTGAGCAGCAGCGAGGTGCCGAGGTCGCCCTGGAGCAGGCGCATGTACCACTCGCCCATGCGGACCAGGAACGGGCGGTCAAGACCGAGTTCCCGGCGCACGCGCTCCAGCGCCTCGGCCGTGGCGCTGGTGTCCAGGAACATGGACGCCGGGTCGCCGGGCACCAGCCACAGCAGCCCGAAGGTGATGAGGGATACCAGGAACAGGACCGGAACGGAGGCGAGCAGGCGACGAACGATGAAACGACCCATTGCGCTTGTTCAGTAGTCAGCGGTCAAGACGTCTCAGAGCTTGTCAGCCTGCATTGCCTGGTCCTGGGGTCAGGCTCACTCGAGCCAGACGCCCCACATGCGTGGGATGCGGTAGGCCTTGAAGTTCTTCAGCTTGGAGGTCGCCACCTGGAACAGACCGTAGTTGCCCAGGTTGGTGGCAATGGCCTGGTCGGCCATGCGGTTCTCGAAATCGGAGAAGAAACGCTTTTGGGTCTGGACGTTCATTTCGGTGTTGAGCTTGGTGAACAGGTCGTCGATCACCGGATCGGCTTTTCGCTGGCCCTGGCCATTGACCCAATGGGACATGGATGACGCCGGGCCCTCATAGGGTTCGATGCCGAAGCCGTGGGTCCAGAAGTTCCAGCCCTGGTCGCTGCGCAGGCCGATGCCGGAGGTTGTGGGCCAGTCGGCGACCTTGAGTTCGACATTGATGCCCACCTGGGACATCTGCTGCTGCATCACGGTGGCGGCGTCCACGGTCGGTCGGTCGTTGTGCACGATGAAGGTCAGCTTCTCGCCCTTGTAGCTGGACTTGGCCAGGTGCGCCTTGGCTGCGGCAAGATCCTGCTTGAACGGCGCGCGACCCGTGTGGTAGGTCGAGCCGGCATAGACCCAGGCCTGGTCGATCCGGTTGATATCCGGAAAGGCGACGCCCATGATCTCTTCGGCATTCAGCGATGCCTGCACCGCGCGGCGGAAGTTCACATCGGTACCCGGGCCCTGGGCCATGTTGTACTTCAGGATCTGCGCCGCGAACGGCAGCACCGGGATCACCTGGAAGTTCGCATTGCCCCGCAGGCGCTTGGCCGTGGTGCCGTCGGTGGTCTCGTTCAGCTGCACCTGGCCGGTCTCGAGGGCCGCATCGCGGGCGCCGGCTTCCGGCATGAAGCGGAAGGTGACGGAGTCCAGATGGACGACCTTGGCGCCGGCAAATCCATCCCGCTCTGTGTAGGCCGGGTTGGGCTTGTAGCCGTCAAAGCGTGCGATCTTGACGTGGCTGTCGGGCCGGTATTCGACAAAACGGAACGGACCGGTGCCGATCGAGGCGGCCTTGCCCATTTCCTTGGCGGCTTCCTCGACAGGCATGATCGCGATCGGTGCGCGCGGGCTCGACAGATTGCCCAGGAAGGTCGACTGCACCGTCTTGAGCTTGATCGTCACCTGGAGCGGACCGGTGGCGGTGACGGTGTCGATCGCGCTGATCAGGCTGGCGGAAGCGCCTGCCTTGCGGTAGCGCTCCAGGGAGGCCACCACATCGGCCGACGTCATGTCCTTGCCGTTGTGGAACTTCACACCGGGGCGCAGCGAGAAGACGTAGGTCAGGCCGTCGGAGGACACCCTGACACCCGTGGCGAGGTCAGGCACCGGACGGGCACCCTCGTCGCGCGCATACAGCGTCTCGAAGATGTGCAGGTTGACATTGCGCGCCACCTGGGCCGATGTCGCATGCGGATCCAGCGACGGCGGCGCCGCCGTCATGGCGACCACGACGTCCCCGCCCTTTTTCTGGGCCATGGCCGGAACCACCGCGCCCAGGGCCAGCGATGCGGCGAGGGCCAATTGAAGGAATTTCAGTTTCATGAACAGGTTCTCCTGATGTTGTTCCCCGCGAACGGAGTGATTTGCCACACTTGCCAGATTCGATCTGCCCGCGCGACCCGGGCTGTGCACCGATCCACCTCGCCACCGACAGTCCGACCCGACCCTGCGGCATGGACCAAGGTCAGGTTAGCATATTTCATAAAAGTATACAATCTGCAGATGATGCGCAACAACCCGATATCCCGACAGGGAGAACGGTTTGGAATCGTCGTCTACCGGGATGTCTTCATTCCGATGCAGGACGGCATCCGACTGGCCACCGACCTGTTTCGCCCGGCCCGCGACGGCGAGCCGCTCGCCGGCCCCTTTCCCACCGTCCTGTGCCGCACGCCGTACGACAAGACCGACCGGCGCTACTCCGAGATCGCCGACTATTTCACGCCCCTGGGCTATGTGGTG
>JBIKTP010000531.1:0-3053 GCA_044348035.1 Burkholderiaceae bacterium | reverse complement strand
CTGCAGGGGCATGCGCAGGCGGTCGATGGTGTCGACGTGTCGCTGGCGATGGTCGAGTCCGCGCGTGCCTGCGGTGTCTACCGGCGCGTGGAGCACGCCGATCTGCTGGCGTTTCTGGATGCCGGCAGCGAGACCGCGGATCTGGTCCTGGCGGCCGATGTCTTCATCTATGTGGGTGCGCTGGACGCCGTGTTTGCATCCGTGCGCCGGCGGCTGGCAGCCGGCGGAGTGTTTGCGTTCTGCGTGGAGAAGCATGAAGGGCCGCACGACCTGCAGTTGTTGCCCAGCCTGCGGTACGCCCATGCGCCTGCCTACCTGCAGCTGCTGGCGCTGGAGAACGGTTTTCGGATCCGCCGCCAGTGGGACGCCCCGCTGCGGGAGGAGCAGGGCCGCAGCATCGAGGCGCTCTATTGCGTGCTGGACGTCGTTTCCTGAGGCCTCACTTGCGCCAGAACTGCGGCAGCAGCAACACCATGACCGAGAGCAGTTCCAGCCGCCCCAGCATCATCGCCAGCGTGCAGACCCAGGTCTGGAAGTCGGTCAACCCGCCGTAGTTGACGGCCGGCCCCACATCACCGAGCCCCGGGCCGATGTTGTTCACGCAGGCGATCACCGCGGTGAATGCGGTCACCACGTCCAGCCCGCTGAACAGCAGGACCATGGTGAACACGACCAGGGTTGCGCCGTAGAGCATCATGAACGCGATGACGCCCTGGATGGTGCGGTCGTCGATGGCCCGTCCGCCGATGACGATCGGGTTCACCACCTGCGGGTGCACGATGCGCACCAGTTCACGGCGCGCCTGCGCGACCAGCAGCACCAGCCGGATCATCTTGATGCCACCTCCGGTGGAGCCGGCACAGGTGGCGAAGCACCCCAGCAGGATCATCAGCAGCGAGGCAAACAGCGGCCACTGCGCGTAGTCGTACGAGGCGTAGCCGGTGGTGGTGGCCACCGACACCACATGGAACGCGGTGCGCCGCAGCGCATCCAGGGCGTCAGGGTGTTCGCCCGTGAAGACCAGATAGGCGGTGATCAACAGGATGCTGCCGGCCACCACCCCGTAGAACAGGCGAACCTCGATGTTGCGCCACAACACCGCGAGGGAGCGCCTGCGCCAGACGGCGTAATACAGCAGCAGGTTGATGCCCGAGAGCATCATGAAGACCATGGCGACGCCTTCGATCAGTGGCGAATCCCAGTGCCCGAAGCTGGCGTCGTACGACGAGAACCCGCCCAGGCTCACCGTGGTGCACATGTGCAGGAAGGCGTCCACCCAGGTCATGCCGGCCCAGCGATAGGCCAGCAGGCAACTGACGGACAGCAGCCCGTAGGCCACCCAGATGCCGCGCGCCGTGTCGGCGATGCGGGGCGTGAGCTTCTGGTCCTTCATCGGGCCGGCGGTCTCGGCCTTGAACAGCTGGCTGCCGCCAACCCCCAGAAGGGGCAGGATGGCCACCGCCAGCACGATGATGCCCAGGCCACCGACAAACATCATGAAGCAGCGCCAGACATTCACCGACAGGGGCAGGGCATCGAGCCCGCTCAGCGCAGTGGCTCCCGTGGCGGTGAAGGCCGACATGGCTTCGAAATACGCATCCGTCACGCTCAGGCCGGGGATCGCCAGCCACAGCGGCAGGGCACCGAAGGCGGGCAGCACCAGCCAGGTCAGCGCCACCAGCAGGAAGCCGTCGCGCGGCTGCAGTTCGCGCCGGAAGCGGCGCGTCGCAAGGCTCATCAGCACACCGGCGCTGAAGGTCACCAGGGTGGCCGTGGTGAAGGCCGCTTCGCCACGGTCGTTGTCGTACCAGGCAAACGCCAGCGGCACCAGGGTCAGCATGCTGAAGATCAGCACCATGCGGCCGACCAGCGCGACGACTGCGAGGGCGCCCATGGCTTCAGAACAGGAAGGTCGCGCTGACCTGGAACAGCTTCTCGACCTGGCGCACCATGCGCTTGCCATGCACGAAGACGATGACGTGGTCGCCTGTCTGCACCACCGTGTCATGGTGGGCGATGATCACCTGCAGTTCGGCATCCTCGTCGGCTGCGCTGCCGTCGGGGCGGTGCAGGCCGCGCACGATGGCGCCCACCTGCGCGCCGGTGGGCAGGCCGATCTCCTCGATGCGCCGCCCCGCCATGCGGCTGGTCTTGCGGTCACCGCGCACCACGGCTTCCAGGGCTTCGGCGGCGCCACGGCGCAGCGAATGCACGGCCTCGACATCGCCGCGGCGCACATAGGCCAGCAGCTCGCCGATCACGGCATGGGCGGGCGAGATCGCAATGTCGATCTGGGTGCCCTGCACCAGGTCGGCATAGGCCTTGCGGTTGATCAGGGCCAGCACCCGCTTGGCGCCCATGCGCTTGGCCAGCAGGCAGGCCATGATGTTGTCCTCGTCGTCGCTGGTGAGCGCGGCGAACAGGTCCATGTCGGCCACGTTCTCGTCGCCGATGAGGTCTTCGTCGGTGGCATCCCCCTGCAGCACCAGCACGCTGGAGGGCAGCTGCGTGGCCAGGTACTCGCAGCGCGCGGTGCTGGTCTCGATCAGCTTGAGCTGGTAGTCGTCGTGGATTTCGCGCGCCAGGCGCAGGCCCACCTTGCCGCCACCTGCCAGCATGATGCGGCGCACCGGGCTGTCCATATGGCGCAAGGCGCCCAGCACCGCGCGGATGTCGACGGTGGCCGCGAGCACGAAGACTTCGTCGTCGGGCTCGATGCGGGTGTTGCCGTCGAGCTGCAGCAGCACCTTGTTCTGGCGGTAGATGGCCACGATGCGCATCTGGGCGCCCGGCACCAGCGACGGTATCTCGGCCAGGCTGTGCCTGACCAGCGGGCCTCCGGCCACTGCGCGCACCGCGATCAGGCTGAGCAGTCCCTTGGCAAACTCCAGCACCTGCAGCGCCTCCGGGTACTCGATCAGCTTTCTGATGTAGCGGGTGACGCTCTCCTCGGGGCAGATGACCTGGTCCACCGCAAAGCCGTCCTTGCCCAGGATGCGCTCGCCGTCCTGGAACTCGGGGGAGCGGATGCGCGCGATGCGGGTCTGCACCCC
>JBIKTP010000530.1:0-3058 GCA_044348035.1 Burkholderiaceae bacterium | reverse complement strand
CACACGTCGATGTGGTCGTCCATCTCCCTGTAGAACACCAGATGCGGGTAGCGCGACAGCGGCCAGAAACGCAGGCCCTGCAGGTTCAATTCATGGGCGTAACGGGGCGAACCTGTGGCCGCGTGCTTGCCGATGTGGAGGTATGCCTGCTCCAGGGCACCGATGAACCCCAATGCCGCCGCGTCGGCGTTCTGGTCCAGATAGTGCGCGATGGCCTCGTCGATATCCCGGCTGGCCATTGCACGCAGGATGATGGGTTTGGATTTCACCCCCGCGCTTTGGGCTTTGCGGCCGACCGTACCCGATTACGCAGGGACTCGAAATACGCACTGTCCGCCGGTACTGTTTGCCTGGAGCCCGCGCCCTTCAGAAGCAGATCGCGAAGGTGCTGCCGATCATGGTCCTTTCGGATCAGTTCGCGCACGTATTCGCTGCTGGTGCCATAACCACGCTGGCTGACCTGTTCATCGACGAAGGACCTGAGCGTGTCAGGCAAGGAAATGTTCATGGTGCTCATGGCGCAAGCTTAGACAAGTTGGCAAAATTTGGCAAGCTGACCAACTGCGACCAAAATTGCTGTCAGCGGTGCGGGTGTCTGACCAGCTCTGTGACGAACATTTGGAGGAACTCCGAAGGGAGGGGCTTTTCTTGCTTCAGTCGGACCTGTCAGTCCAGTTGCTCTTCGCGGCCATGGAATCAGCCAGAGCTTTGTATTCCATTAGATCGATTCGGCGAACGAACTGTCCCTGATCTCCGGTGGCTGGGCACCATTCACTTGCCTTCTTCGACAACGTCAGTGTTTTGGGCCGAGGGTTTGGAACACATGGGTAAACGTTCTCTTCACGCCAAAGCTCCCCGGGCAATTGCAAAAACGGAATCCTGACGAAGGTGGATCCAGTCCATTTGAACGCGACCATATGATTTGTGGGGTAGCGATAGCAGGCCATCTGACGCGGGCCTCTCGGCCGTCCAAACACGAATACGGAACCGCCGTGAACATCAACTCGCATCGGCTTGAGGTACGAATGCCACACACGTTTCCCATCCAACTCCGGCAAGTCAATCTCCACCCAGCTCTGGTTGGTGCCGTAGTTGTCGAACACCTCGTGCCTCTGGTGGATCGTGATGACCCGGCCGTCACTCAGTCGAACTTCCTCGCACCAACTGGGCTAACGGTTGTCGACGTACAGCCACCCGAGAACAGTGGCGACCACGGCAATTGCCAAGCCCGCCAACAGGGGCCTGCGGTGCCGACGTACAAGGGTGCCGAATCCAGACCCAAGGGTGAACTCTGTCATGGTGTCTCCACGGCCGTCGGGCTGGCGAACGGCGGCGCGGCCCCAGCCGTGCGGCGGGCCGGATGGGCGGCAGGGTCATCGTTCGTTCCCGATGACCCTGCTGTGCAACATGTCTGTCCAGGCCGGTGCGTTGGCCTGAAAGCCCCGTTCAGTCCGCCTGCTTGCGCAAGAACGCCGGAATCTCGTAGTCGTCCATCCCCCCGCTCGACAGTGCATCCACCTTGGCCGCTGCCGAGGTGCGCCCACGCCACACTGCCGGCGTGCCCAGGCTGCCATAGTCCGGCTGCGGAATGCCCGCACCTGGCGCCTGGCCCTGTCCACCCTGCACGGTATTGGTCAGCGTCGGCACGTGGAAGGGCACGTTGTCCGTGCCGGTGCGCAGCACCTGCAGCGGGGGCGCGGTGCGGCGCTGCTGGCCCTGGCGGCTCAGGCCGGTGGCGACCACGGTGACGCGGATGTCGTCGCCCAGGCTGTCGTCGTACGCGGTGCCGTAGATCACCAGCGCATCGGGCGAAGCGAAGGCGCGGATGGTGTTCATGGCCAGCTTGGACTCGCTGAGCTTGAGAGAGCCCTTGCTTGCGGTGATCAGCACCAGCACGCCCTTGGCACCCGACAGATCCACGCCTTCGAGCAGCGGGCAGGCCACTGCCTGTTCGGCGGCAATACGCGCACGGTCCGGGCCGCCGGCGGTGGCGGTGCCCATCATCGCCTTGCCGGGCTCCCCCATCACGGTGCGCACGTCTTCGAAGTCGACGTTCATGTGCGCCGGCACGTTGATGATCTCGGCAATGCCGCCCACCGCGTTCTTCAGCACATCGTTGGCGTGGGCAAAGGCCTGGTCCTGGGTGATGTCGTCGCCCAGCACTTCCTCCAGCTTTTCGTTCAGCACCACGATCAGCGAGTCGACATTCGTCTCCAGCTCGGCCAGGCCGGTGTCGGCGATGTGCATGCGCCGGCCGCCTTCGAAGTCGAAGGGCTTGGTCACCACGCCGACCGTCAGTATGCCCATCTCGCGTGCCACGCGGGCGATCACCGGTGCCGCTCCGGTGCCGGTGCCGCCGCCCATGCCGGCGGTGATGAACAGCATGTGGGCGCCGTCGATCGCGTTGCGGATCTCTTCCACGGCCTGCTCGGCGGCGTCGCGGCCCTTGTCGGGCTTGCTGCCGGCGCCCAGGCCGGTTTGGCCGAGCTGGATCGTCTTGTGCGCGGCGCTGCGGCTCAGGGCCTGGGCGTCGGTGTTGGCGCAGATGAATTCCACGCCGCCCACGTTGGACGTGATCATGTGCTCGACGGCATTGCCGCCGCCGCCGCCGACCCCGATGACCTTGATCTGGGTGCCGAGGTTGAAGGCGTGTTCTTCGATCATTTCAATGCTCATGGTGCTCTCCTGTTTTGCAGTTGCCGATGTTGGTGTGTCTGTATCTGGGTACGTTGTCTGTGGTGTGGTGTGCCGGATCCCGTCATGCAGGCGGGCCGGCACAACTCGGCCATCGGGCGTGCGGACTGCCCCGGGCGAGCCAGGTCTTCCAGTGGGCGGCCAGGGGGGTGGAGCGGTGGTGCTTGTTCATCAGAAATTCCCCACGAACCAGTCCTTGACCTGGCCGAAAGCGGTTTTCATCGAGCCGTTCTTCTGGGCCACCTTGAAGCCGCGCATGCGCGCGGTGCGGGCCTCTTCCAGCAGGCCCATCACGGTGGCGGCGCGCGGCTGGGCGACCATGTCGGACAGCGCGCCCGAATACTTGGGGATGCCGCGGCGCACC
>JBIKTP010000529.1:0-3060 GCA_044348035.1 Burkholderiaceae bacterium | reverse complement strand
GTGGCAGTGGGACATCAGCCGATGGAAGAACATGGGGATGAACGCCGCCCAGGCCGAGGCCCAGGCGCCCGATGACAAGGAGCGCATCACCGCGCGCATCATGGCGCGGTATGAAGAGCGCCTGACAGCCTACCAGAGCGTGGACTTCGACGACCTGCTGGGCCTGCCGCTGAAGCTGATGGCCGAACACCCCGGGGCGCGAGAGCGCTGGCAGGCGGCCATGGGCCATGTGCTGGTGGACGAATACCAGGACACCAACGCCACGCAGTACGCCCTGCTCAAGCATCTGGTGGGCGGCACGCAGCGCACCGACGCGCGCCTCACCGCCGTGGGGGACGACGACCAGTCCATCTATGGCTGGCGCGGCGCCACGCTGGACAACCTGCGCCAGCTGCCGATCGACTTCCCGGCGCTCAAGGTCATCAAGCTGGAGCAGAACTACCGCTCCACCGGCGCCATCCTGCGCGCCGCCAACAACGTGATCGGCCCCAACCCGAAGCTGTTCCCGAAGAACCTGTGGAGCGACCTCGGCGAGGGTGAGCCGGTGCGGGTGGTCGATGCCGACCACGAGGAACATGAGGCCGAGCGCGTGGTGGCGCGCATCCAGAGCACCCGCGCAGGCACGGCCGACAGCGCCAGCGCCCAGACCCACAGCAAGGAGTTCCGCGATTTCGCCGTGCTGTACCGGGCCAACCACCAGGCGCGGGTGTTCGAGCAGGCCTTGCGCAAGGCGCAGATCCCCTACAAGGTCTCCGGCGGCCAGAGCTTCTTCGACCGCGCCGAGATCAAGGACCTGTGCGCCTGGTTCCGGCTGTGGGTCAACAACGACGACGACCCGGCCTTCCTGCGCGCCATCACCACGCCCAAGCGCGGCATCGGGCACCAGACCCTGCAGCAGCTCGGCGTGTTCGCCGGCAAATACAAGTCCAGCCTGTTCGAGTCGCTGTTCAGCGCCAGCCTGGGCAGCGTGCTGCCGGCGCGCGCCGTGGGCAGCCTGCACGAATTCGGCCGTTATGTGAACGACCTGGAGTACCGCGCGCGCCAGACGCTGGGCGCAGAGGCCGCGCGGGCTTTCCTGGCCGACTGGCTGAAGGAGATCGGCTACGAGAAGCACCTCTACGACGGCGAGGACAGCGAGAAACTCGCTGCCGCGCGCTGGACCAACGTGCTGGAGTTCTGCGACTGGATGGCCGCGCGCTGCGGCGGCCAGATCGACGACACCGCCGGCGTGACGACCACCAACGAGGTCAAGCACCTGCTGGAAGTGGCGCAGACCATCTCGCTGCTGTCGACCATCAGCGAGCGCGAGACCGATCAGAACCTGGTGACACTGTCCACCCTGCACGCGGCCAAGGGCCTGGAGTGGCCGCATGTGATGCTGGTCGGCGTGACGGAAGGCATGCTGCCTTTCAAGCTGGGCGACGAGGCCAACCCGAGCGGCCGCGCCGACGGCCCGATGAGCGAAAGCCTGACCGAACGCCTGCAGGAGGAGCGCCGCCTGATGTACGTGGGCATCACCCGCGCCCAGCGCAGCCTGGCCGTGAGCTGGACACGCAAGCGCAAGAAGGGCCGCGAGATGGTGGCCGCCCAGCCCAGCCGCTTCATCGCCGAGATGGCGCTGGATGCCAGGACCGTGAAGGAGGACCCGCGCGCCAAGCTCAAGGCGCTGCGGGCGGAGTTTGCGAAAAAGGCGCAGGATTCGGCGGCAGCGGCCGCCGCCGCAGGCACCCGCTGAACCGGCTGCGCAGCCGCCTGAAAGTTGCATGCCACGCTCCCGCGCGAACTGCGATCGTCCGGCACACCGGGCCTGGCGGTTCACAATGGCGCTTGCGCATGGGGTGGGTCGTCCGTGCGATCGGCCTGTGTCGGTTTTTTCCTGATGAGGAGCTTTTCATGGCATTCCCCCTGTTGTCCCTGTTTGGCGCCACACGGCGCACCGTCCTGCTCGGCGCCCTGCTGGCCGCCTGCAGCTGGGCCCAGGCCCAGACCGGCCCAATCAAGTTGCTGGTGGGTTTCCCGCCCGGCGGCGGCACCGACGCGATTGCGCGCACGCTGGCCGACAAGCTCAAGGACCAGCTCGGCATGCCGGTGGTGGTCGAGAACAAGGCCGGTGCCGGCGGTCAGCTGGCCGCGCAGGCGCTCAAGGCGGCGGCGCCGGACGGCATGACGCTGTTCCTGTCGCATGACCACACGATCTCGATCCTGCCGCAGGTGGTCAAGAACCCGGGCTTCGATTCGGTCAAAGATTTCGTGGCGGTGGCGGGTTTCGCCACCTTCGTGAACGCACTCGCCGTGTCGGGTGGCACCCCGGCCAAGAGCGTCAACGAGTATGTGGCCTGGATCAAGGGCAATGGCTCGGGCAAGGGGACGGTGGGCATCCCCGCGCCGGCCTCGACGCCCGAGTTCCTGGTCAAGGTGGTCGGCCAGAAATACAGCCTGGACCTGCAGCCCGTGCCCTACCGCGGCAGCGCGCCGATGATGGCCGACATGCTGGGCAACCAGATTGCCTCCGGCATCGGCTCGGTGCCGGACTTCATCGAGAACCACAAGGCCGGCAAGATCCGCGTGGTCGCCGTGCTCGGCGGCGCCCGCCAGGCCACCCTGCCGGAAGTGCCCACCTTCGCCGAGCTCGGCCTGAGCGGTTTCGAGGACATGCCCTATTACGGCATCTTCGCCCCCGCCGGCACGCCCAAGGCCTTCATCGACAAGTTCGCCGACGCGATGTCCAAGGTGGTCGCCATGCCCGACGTCCGCGACCGCCTGACCGCCATGGGCCTGACCGTGGGCTACATGACCCCGCAGCAGCTGACCGCCCGCGAGCAGGCCTACACGCAGGTCTGGGCAAAGCTGATCAAGGCGAGCGGGTTCCAGGCGCAGTAGTCGTCGTTGCGCCGCCCCAGGCCGGTGGTTGGTTGGTCGTTGCGTCGCCCCAGGGCCTGTGATGGTTTGTCGTTGCGTCGCCCCAGGCCTGTGGGGGCCGGGTGCGGCGCTCAAGTGGGGCGGTCGTGCGCTGAACGCGCCGACTGCGCTGCGGTGCTCGGTCTTGCGGCCCATTGCGCA
>JBIKTP010000528.1:0-3062 GCA_044348035.1 Burkholderiaceae bacterium | reverse complement strand
GTGCCTGTTGATTCCTTTCAATCTGTTTGGAGCTGATCTCGATATGAAAAAGCATGTTCTGGTCCTCGCGTTGTCAGCAGCGCTGCTGGTGGCTTGTGGCAAGAAGGAAGAGCCGGCGCCGGCTGCCGCTGCGCCTGCACCGGCGGCGAGCGTGGCCGCCGCACCCCCGCCACCGCCGCCCGAGGAGAAGGTCCTCAATATCTACAACTGGCCGGATTACATCCCGGAGGGCATGATCGCCGCGTTCGAAAAGGAAACCGGCATCAAGGTCAACTACGACACGTTCGAGACCAACGAGGCCCTCAATGCCAAGCTGGTCGCCGGCAACACCGGTTATGACATCGTGGTGCCCGGCACCGTGTTCGCAAAGCCGCAGATCGCGGCCGGCCTGCTGCAGCCGCTGGACAAGTCCAAGATCAAGAACCTGGCGAACCTCGATCCGGCGATCATGTCCACCCTGCAGAAGGCAGACCCGGACAACAAGCATCTGGTGCCCTGGGCCTGGGGCTTCACCACCGTCGGCATCAACAAGACCCGTGCCATGAAGGCGCTTGGCAACCTGCCGATGCCTGAAAACGCCTGGGACCTGGTGTTCGACCCGAAGTACACCAGCAAGCTCAAGAGCTGCGGCATTGCGTACCTGGACTCGCCGACCGAGATCATGCCGGTGGCCCTGCACTACATCGGCAAGGATGCCTACTCCAACGACCCGGCCGACTACCAGGCGGCCACCGCGATGCTGGCCAAGGTGCGCAAGGATGTGCGCCTGTTCAGCTCGACCATGATCGACGACATCGCCGGCGGCAAGGCCTGCGTGGCCATCGGCTGGTCCGGCGACATCAACATTGCCGCCGGCCGTGCCAAGGAGAACAAGGCCAAGTTCGAGATTGAAGCGCTGCTGCCCAGTACTGGGGCACTGATCTTCTTTGACACCATGGCCATCACCAAGGATGCCAAGCATCCGAACAATGCCCACGCCTTCATCGACTTCTACCTGCGTGCCGAAAATGCAGCGGCCATGGCCAATGACATGAACTACCCCACCGGCAACAAGGCTGCGATCGACAAGATCAAGCCCGAGATTGCCGGCAACAAGACGATCTTCGTGGACTCCGCCTATTTCGGCAAGATGATCCCGCCCAGCAGCTTCACCAATGAAGCACGGGAGGCAATGGCCAACGCCTACACCAAGTTCAAGCAGGGCAAGTAGTCCCCGGCATTCGCCAGGACGCGGGTTGTTTGTACCGATGGTATGAACAACCCTTTTTTTTGGTAGCGCAACTGGGGGCAACCATGGCGGGATCGCGCGCGAAAGAGGGCTACCTGGTCACCGACAAGCTTGTCAAGCGGTTCGACGAGGCAACGGCGGTTGACGAGGTCTCCCTCAGCATTGGCCAGGGCGAGATATTCGCCCTTCTGGGAAGCTCCGGATGCGGCAAGTCGACCTTGCTGCGCATGCTGGCTGGCTTCGAGAAGCCCACTGCGGGGCGCATTCTGCTGGGCGGCGAGGATGTCGCGAACCTGGCGCCCTACGACCGGCCCATCAACATGATGTTCCAGTCCTATGCCTTGTTTCCGCATCTCGACATCTGGGAGAACGTCGCTTTCGGGCTCAAGCGCGAGGGACTTCCCAAGGAGGAGGTCCGCCGGCGGACCGGTGAGATGCTCGACCTCGTGCAGTTGGGGAGCTTTGCCAAGCGCAAGCCGCACCAGCTCTCTGGCGGGCAGCAGCAACGGGTGGCCTTGGCGCGCAGCCTCGCGAAACGCCCCAAGCTGCTGCTGCTGGACGAGCCCCTGGGTGCACTGGACAAGAAACTGCGGGAGCAGACCCAGTTCGAACTGGTCAACATCATCGAACAGGTCGGGGTGACCTGCGTCATGGTGACCCATGACCAGGAAGAGGCCATGACGATGGCCAGCCGCATTGCGATCATGAGCAAGGGCCGGGTGCTGCAGGTCGGCTCCCCCGAAGAGGTGTACGAGCACCCGGCGAACCGCTTCGTGGCCGACTTCATCGGCAATGTCAACCTCTTCGAAGGCAAGCTCAGCGTGGACGAACCGGACCGCTGCGCCGTCACCACCGCCATCGGCGAGGTGCGTGTCGGCCATGGCGTGAGCGGCGCCCTGAACATGCCGGTGGCGATCGCCGTGCGCCCGGAAAAGATCGAGATATCCAAGCAGCGCCCGGCGCGCGATCACAACCTGTTCTCCGGAAAGGTCAAGGAGATCGCGTACTTCGGCGCGCACAACACCTACATCGTGGTGGCCACGGATGGCTCGCGGGTCAAGATCACCGAAGCCAACACCGCGCGCCACGACCTCAGTGACATCACCTGGGACGACGATGTGTGTTTCTGGTGGCAGGACAACGCTGCGGTTGTCCTGCGGGATTGAAGGGGGTCAGGGCATGCGCGCTTCCAGGTTTCCGATGCCGGGCCGTCGCTTTGTCATTGGCGTGCCCTTTGGGTGGCTGATCGCCTTCTTTCTGCTGCCGTTCCTGATCCTGCTCTACATCAGCTTCGTGGACATGGGCGGCGACATCCACCCCTTCAAGCCTATCTGGGACACGCAGACCGGAGTGCTCAAGCTGAAGTACGAGAACTACTGGTCGATCTTTCGCACCGGAGAAGACGGCGCATGGTTCAAGACCCTGTACGTCGAGGCGTACCTGCGCTCGGTCTGGTATGCGTTGTGCACGTCCTTGCTGTGTCTGGTGATCGGATACCCGTTCGCGTACTTCATTGCGCGATCGCCGGCCAGCGTACGGCCGGCCTTGCTGATGATGGTGATGCTGCCTTTCTGGACCTCTTTCCTGCTGCGCGTCTACGCCTGGAAAGGCATCCTGGCAGACCAGGGGGTGTTGAACCGCTTGCTGGTGGCGCTTGGGATCGTCGACGAACCGATCCAGATGCTCTACACGAATGTGTCCATGCTGGTCGGGATGACCTATGTGTATCTGCCCTTCATGGTGCTTCCGCTGTATGCGAACCTGGTCAAGATGGACTTCCGGCTGCTGGAAGCGGCGTATGACCTCGGCGCCACGCCCCTTCGCGCGTTCTGGC
>JBIKTP010000527.1:0-3063 GCA_044348035.1 Burkholderiaceae bacterium | reverse complement strand
TGTGGACGAGTTTCCAATCCCCCGCCAGGACATCGAGCGCTCCAGCGCCAACATGCACATGATTCCGGCAGACGAAGGCATCGCCCGCCAGCTCAAGGCGCTGAAGCCGGGGCAGACGGTGCGCATCGAGGGCTGGCTGGTCGAGGCCCGCGCCGCAGATGGCTGGCGCTGGCGCAGCTCGCTGACCCGGGACGACACCGGTGGTGGGTCCTGCGAGCTGGTCTTCGTGCGCGATGTGCAGGTGTTGTGACGCGCCCGCCCAGCAATAAACTGGCGGCCCGGATGACTTCCCATCGAGGATCTGCATGTCTACCATCGAGTATTTCTACTCCACCCACTCTGCCTATGCCTACCTGGGCTCGGCGCGCCTCATGGAGATCGCCAGCACATCGGGGCGCAGGATCGTGCATCGGCCGATCCATCTGGGGCCGGTGATCCAGGCCGCCCGGGGCGAGCGCTTCAGCGGATTTTCAGGGGCCTACCGTGCCTACTTTTTCGGCCGCGAGATCGAACGCTGGTCCGAATTTCGCGCGGCCCCCGCGATCAACTACCGTCCAACGCACCACGACAATGATCTTTCGCTGTCGAGCGGGATGATCATTGCCGCCGTCAGCATCGGACAGAACGCCGATGCGCTTGCCCACGCCATCCTTGAAGCCCATTGGCGCGATGATGCCGATCATGCCGATCCGGGGACGCTGGCAAGGCTCGCTACCGCTGCCGGGTATGACGCCGGGCGACTCCTGGAGCTGGCGTCCGATCCTGGTATCCAGGCGATTTTCCACGCCAATACCGAAGAGGCAGTGCAGCGCTCCGTTTTCGGTTCACCGACCTATTTCGTCGACGGAGACATGTTCTACGGACAGGATCGTCTGGAGCTTGTCGAGCGCGCCCTTCGAACACCTTTCGCCGGCAAATGGCCACGGTGATCACCGTGGACAGGCGCAGCCGTTGCGGCTGTTCGTCGCACCTCCTTCGCCCGTCCGGTGGTGACTCATCTCCGCGCGACCACATTACAGCAATCTCAGTGCAACATTGAAACATCCGGGGAGCAACACACAACATGATCGCCTACGTCACAGTCGGTTCCGATGACATCGCTCGCGCCAAGCGGTTCTATGCTGCGTTCCTGCCAGCCCTTGATTACGAACTGAAGGAGGGCCCTGAGGGTCTGAGCTACACGTTGCCTGTCCAACCGGGTCAATCCCCCACGCTGCCTGATTTCTATGTGAAGCCAAGCTTTGATGGACGGCCAGCCACGGCTGGGAACGGCACCATGATTGCATTTCAGGCGCGCAGCCAACAGCAGGTTCGTGAGCTTCACTGCGCCGCACTTGCCGCTGGCGGCCTGGACGAGGGGCAGCCGGGCTTTCGTGCCGCGTATGGGCCCCATTTTTATGTGGGCTACCTTCGCGACCCTCAAGGCAACAAGATCGCGCTGTTCTCCAGCGATCCGAACGAACCCGGACGAGACGGATAACGCGGGGTGCGTTACGCGCTCAAGCAAGGCTTTCACGCCCGGGTGTTCACCGACCCGCTGGCACAGGCGTTTGAGCTCCGACCTGAACGTCAGCGGCTGCGCGCCCTGGCGACGAGCTCTGCAGCGTCCTCCGGCTCCAGCAGTCCCCGGGCCACCGCGTTGCGGGCGGCGGCCTCGGTCTTCTGGACCAGAACATCCTGCGTGGGGTAAAGCGCCTGCAACTGCGCAGCCGTCAGAGGTGTCTCGCTGCCGAGCAGGAAGCAGAAGTTGGCCCCCTGGCCGGCGAACTTGTTGCTGCCCTCGAAGCGGGCGACGGGCACCTCGATGGCCGGCAGGCGCACACCGCCCAGTGCATTGCCCAGGGCATCGCGTGTGATCGCGTTGTCCTGAAAACCCAGCCGCTCGACGCTCGCCGGTGGCTGCCTGTCGCGCACCCAGCGTTCGAGCGCGGCATGCGCCGCATTGAAGCTGTAGCGCGCGGGAAAGGTCGTGATCTTGTTGACACAGGTGATGCTCAGGGCGGGGAATGGCGTGTCCTTGAAGTCGCGGTCGGCGGTGGTCCGGCTGCGGCTGTCCTGGCTCGAATGGCCGGCACCGGCGAGCTCCCAGAGGCGGAACCGGGCGTCATCGGTCCGGCGCATGACCGCAGTGCCGGGCACAT
Organism: Burkholderiaceae bacterium; assembly: GCA_044348035.1. GTDB lineage: Bacteria > Pseudomonadota > Gammaproteobacteria > Burkholderiales > Burkholderiaceae_C > CAISIP01. Next base: position 922 of record JBIKTP010000527.1, on the reverse strand, counting down.
CGGTCTCGGTATTGACGTTGATCACCGGCACGCCGGCATCGCGAAGCACCTGCTGCGGTGCTTCGCGCGGCACGACGGGCGCGCACTGATGGATCGGTGTCCAGTTGCCGGTGCGCGCACCCAGCAGATAACCGTCGTAGACAGGCCGGCCAGAGGATGTGCGCAGTGTCGGCAGCACCGTGTTGATGTAGGTGGCGAGGTAATTCGCCGTCTGTGAATAACCGCTCGCAAAGATGCGCTGGACCTTGTAGCCGGCCAGCGGACCGGACCGGCTGCGCAGCGCCGCGCTGGTCTGGCTGATGATGTCCCAGGCGAGGCCGTCCTCGGTGTCCATGAAGGATGTGGCGCCATTGCCTGGCGGTGTGCAGAGCCCGGGCCGGGGATTGGGAAAGCTCAGCGCAGCGTAGCGTCTGGGGCTGTTTTTCGGGTCGTAGTTGGCTGCGATCGTACGTGCCGACACGGGTTTGACCATCAGCCCCACATAGATGTCGCCGCGGCGCAGGAAATGCTCCATGGACAGTGCACCGAACACATCCTGGTCGTAGCGCGCCGTGGGGTTCAGCAGTTCGACCCATACCGTGCCACTGAAGCGCGCCGGATCCTGGGGCATGCGCACGATGAACCGGGTGGTGTAGGGCACGTCGGTGTCGCGCGGCACGGCGAGCCCGTCGGCGCCGGGCGCGTAGACGCTGGCACGGCCCGACTGCAGGAACTCCCGTTCGATCTGGCCGGCGGCCGCGATCTGGTCGGCCCGGGATCCGAAGGGTCTGGACGAGGGCGTGACCGCGATTTCGGTCAGCGTGGGGGTTGCCACCACGGCCCGGTCGGATGTGCTGGTGGGTGGGCCGCTGCATGCGGCAAGTGCGAGTGCGCCAAGCAGCAGCGCGGCGCGGTGGAGGCGGATCATGCGGTTGTGCAATCG
>JBIKTP010000047.1:0-9505 GCA_044348035.1 Burkholderiaceae bacterium | reverse complement strand
AGCGAACTCGGCGCCAGCGCCGAGCGTCGGCTCGGCGACCGCATCGCGCGCGAGATCTACCGGGACCCCGACTACCTGGACGACCCGGTGCTGGCCGAATACGTGGATGCCATCTGGCAGCGCCTGCTGACGGCAGCGCGCCAGCGCGGCGAGATCCCGGCCGAACTCGACGAGCGTTTCGCCTGGGAGGTCATGCTCGGCCGTGATCGCACCGTGAATGCCTTCGCATTGCCCGGCGGTTACCTGGGGCTGCATCTGGGGTTGATCGGTGTCGTGGCCTCGCGCGATGAACTGGCCTCCGTCCTGGCCCACGAGCTCAGCCACGTCACCCAGCGCCATATCTCCCGCCTGATCTCCAAGCAGAACGCGCAGGCGCCCTGGATGATCGGCGCCATGATCCTTGGGGTCCTGGCCGCCGGCAAGAGCACGGATGCTGCGAACGCCCTCATGGTCGGGGGCCAGGCGGTGGCGATGCAGAACCAGCTCAATTTTTCGCGCGACATGGAGCGCGAGGCAGACCGGATCGGCCTGGCCATCCTCGGGGACGCAGGGTTCGCGCCGCAGGGCTTCACGGGCATGTTCGACAAGCTGCAGCAGGCGGCGCGGCTCAACGACAACGGCGCCTTTCCCTATCTTCGCAGCCATCCGCTCACGACCGAGCGGATCGCCGACATGCAGTCACGCATGCCCTTGCAGGCGGCGGCGCCGGCACCTGCCGATGGGGTCCTTGACCATGCAATGGCCAGCGCGCGCGCGCGCATCCTGTCCAACCCTGGCGTGGACGCCTTGCGCATTGCGGTGGCGGAGGCTGCAAGCCCCGGTTTTGCGGCCCTGCCGGCCGCGCGGCAGGCCGGCTTGCTGTACGGCGCCACGCTGGCTTCTGCCAGGCTGCGCGACCTTGCCGCTGCCCAGGCCACGCTGGGACGGCTGGAGGCCTTGACCGCCCCTTACCCGCCGGCCGCCCGTCTGAGCCGCCTGCTGGCGGCGGAGCTGGCCCTGACGGCCGGCCAGACCGTGGCGCTGCTGCCCGGGTCGGGCCGCCCGGAGCTGCTGGCCAACACGCAGATCCTGATGCGCACGGGACGGGCAGGCGACGCGTTGTCCCCCCTGCAGACCTGGCTGTCGCGACACCCGCGCGACGCCACGGCCTGGCAGGCATTGTCCGGCGCGAGTGCGGCCCATGGCCAGACTTTGCGGGCGATCCGTGCCGACGCCGAGGCGCAGGTGGCCCGGCTGGACTACGGCGCGGCGCTCGACCGCTTGAAGGCGGCCCAGAATCTTCTGCGAAATGCGCCCAGGGGTGCGCAGGTGGACCATATCGAGGCGTCGATCATCGACACCCGGGCCCGCGCCGTCGAGTTACTGTTTCGAGAACAGGCGCTCGAGCGCTGACTCGATCACCAGGCTGAACACCGAGTAGATCAGCGAACCGAGCAATGCGCCGGTGAAGCCGCTGACCTTGAAGCCGTCCAGCACGGCTGCCGCAGCCCAGAACATCAGCGCGTTGATCACGAACAGGAACAGGCCCAATGTGACCAGCGTGACCGGCAGCGTCAGGATCACCAGCACCGGCCGCACGATGGTGTTGAGCAGCCCGATCACGAAGGCTGCGACCAGCGCAGCGGTGAAGCCGCTTACCTGCACACCGCCGTACAGGTAGGCCACGGCCAGCAGGGCGGCGGCGCTCAGAAGCCATTTGGCGATCAGTTTCATTCGGGCCAGCATACCACCTTGCCCGCGCTGGCAGGTATCATGACCACCCCCCGACATTGCCATGGCCGCCATCCACATCACCGACATCGAAGCGGCCATCAACCACTGGCGTGTGCGCACGCCCAGTGCCGATGGATATTCTCTGGGCCCGGAGCTGCGGGCCCTGGCAGAGGTCTATGGCCGGATGGTGTACGACCACGCTACCGAATGCGACGAGGGCGCCATGCCGGATGACGCCCATGCGGCCTGGATGGCCTGGTACGACACCACCCCCGACACGCCCTGCATCGCGATCTGTTCCACCAGCCAGGGCGACGCCATGTGCAAGGGCTGCGGGCGCAGCTTCGAGGAGGTGCAGCGCTGGACCGAGATGGGTCCGGCGCACAAGCGGGCCACCTGGCGGCGCATCCAGCTGGAGGCGACCGCCTGGCGTTTCAACCGGTATGCCGAGCGCGCTGCCGAGGCTCGCGGCTGATCACTTCCAGGTCAGCGGCTCGATGTCGACGTTGACCTGCCCATCGCCCAGCATCAGCACGTTTTCCTGGATCGTCGCCTGCAGCTGCATGCTGCGCTGCGCCAGCATGCCGAGCTGCTGGGCGCCCTCGGTGGGCAGCCGGTAGATGCGCAGGTTCTGTGGGCGGGTCAGGCGGGTCTCGATGCCGCGCCACCAGATCTCGGCCGCATGGCCGAAGCAGTAGAGCACGACTTCATCGGCCTTGCCGCAGGCCTTGATCAGGGCCTTCTCGTCGGGCTGGCCGACTTCGACCCACAGCCGGATGCGGCCGGTGTAGTCGCGCAGCAGCACATCGGGCTCGTCTGGGTCGGAGAGCCCGGCGCCGAAACCCAGAACCGCGTCGCCGTTGCACACGCTGTTGAGCTTGTAGGCCTGCATCGCGAGCGCTGCCAGTCGCACCATCATGCGTTCGTCGGTCTCGCTCGGATGGCGCGCCAGTGTCAGCGCGTGGTCGGCATAGTAGCCGTGGTCAATGTCGGCGACCTGCAGCGCGGCCTTGAAGACGGTGGACTTGGTGGCCATTGGCGCCGATCAGACGCGCCGGGCCAGCTCGGCAGCGCGGCCGGTGTAGCTGGCGGGAGTCATGGCCATCAGGCGGTCCTTGTCGGGCTGCGGGATGTCCAGCGCGCGGATGAAGCCCTGCATCAGCTCCTGCGTCATCGGCGCACCCCGTGTGAACTTCTTGAGCTGCTCGTAGGGTTGCTCCAGGCCATACCGGCGCATGACGGTCTGGATCGGCTCGGCGAGCACCTCCCAGGATGCGTCGAGGTCGGCGGCAATGGCCCGCTCGTTGAGCTCCAGTTTGCCCAGGCCGGTCGCCAGTGACTCATAGGCCAGTACGGCGTACCCGAGCGCAACGCCCATGTTGCGCAGCACGGTGGAGTCGGTCAGGTCGCGCTGCCAGCGGCTGATCGGCAGCTTTTCGCTGAGGTGGCGCAGCAGCGCGTTGGACAGGCCCAGGTTGCCCTCGGCGTTCTCGAAGTCGATCGGGTTGACCTTGTGCGGCATGGTGCTGGAGCCAACCTCGCCCTCGCGCAGTTTCTGCTTGAAATACCCCAGGCTGACATACCCCCAGACATCGCGGGACCAGTCGATCAGGATGGTATTGGCGCGCGCCACCGCATCGAACAGTTCGGCCATGTAATCGTGGGGCTCGATCTGGATGCTGAACGGCTGGAAATGCAGGCCCAGCCCCCAGGGCGCCACGCCCGTCTCGGCTTTCGCCTCGGGCGTCTCGACCACACGGCGACTGAACGCCTCCCAGTCGAAGTCGGGCCACGCGGCCATGTGGGCGTTGTAGTTGCCCACCGCGCCGTTCATCTTGGCGAGGATGCGCACCGCGGCGATGCGGTCACACGCGGCCTGCAGGCGTACCACCACATTGGCGATCTCCTTGCCCACGGTGGTCGGGCTGGCGGTCTGGCCGTGGGTACGGCTGAGCATGGGAACATCGGCGTAGGAGCGCGCCATCTCGCGCAGCTTGAGCAGCAGGCGGTCCAGCCCGGGCAGCACGACGACATCGCGCGCCGCACGCAGCTGCAAGGCGTGGCTGGTGTTGTTGATGTCTTCGCTGGTGCAGGCGAAATGCACGAACTCGGTGGCCTTGAGCAGTTCGGGGCGCGACTCGAACTTGGACTTGATCCAGTACTCGACCGCCTTGACATCGTGGTTGGTGGTTTTCTCGATCTGCTTGATGGCCAGCGCGTCGGTTTCGCCGAAGTTGCGCACCAGACTGAGCAGGTAAGTGCGCGCACCTGTGGAGAGTGGCTTGAATTCGTCGAAGCCGGCATCGCTGAGGTGCACGAACCAGGCGACCTCGACCTGTACGCGGCGCTGCATGTAGCCCTGCTCGCTCATGAGCGGTCGCAACTGCGCGAGTTTGCCGGCGTAGCGGCCATCCAGGGGTGAGAGGGCGGAAATCGAGGCGCAGGACATGCCGGGATTGTAGGTGGCCGACCATCCCCCATCGGGGGGGGGCATGCAGGCCCAAACCTGTGGCTAGAATGGGCCGATACAGCCAAGCGACCCAACCCATGAAACTCATCGGATCCACGACCAGCCCCTATGTTCGCAAGGTGCGTGTTGTCATGGCGGAAAAAAAGCTGGACTACCAGTTCGTCACGGAAAACGTCTGGTCGGCAGACACACGGATCGGCGAGTCCAACCCGCTGGGCAAGGTGCCTTGCCTGGTCATGGAGGGCGCGGAAGCATTGTTCGACTCCCGGGTGATCGTCGAGTACCTCGACACCCTGTCGCCGGTGGGCAAGCTGATCCCGGGCCTGGGCCGGGAGCGTGCCGAAGTCAAGACCTGGGAGGCGCTGGCCGACGGCATCCTGGACGCCGCCCTGATCGCCCGCATGGAGGCCACCTGGGACGGCCGCCGCGACGGCGAACGCAGCCAGTCCTGGATCGACCGGCACATCGGCAAGATCCATGCGAGCCTCAAGGCCATGTCCAAGGGGCTGGCGGAGAAGCCGTTCTGTTCCGGCATCCATCTGAGCCTGGCAGACATTGCCGCGGGCTGTGCGCTGGGTTACCTGGATTTCCGCTTCCCGCAGATCGGCTGGCGCACCGAGTACCCGAACCTGACCAAACTGCAGGACAAGCTGATGCTGCGGGCGAGTTTCGCCGACACCGGCCCGGTCTGAGCCCGCCGCGCGGGCCTCAGGCCCCGGTGAACTTGCGGATCAGCGTGAAATAGATGCCGATCGGCAACAGTTCCAGCGCCTTGAGCCACAGCGTGAACCGCTTGGGGAAATGGATCTCGAACTGGCCGCGGGCCCATCCGGCCAGGATCGCATCGGCAGCCTGCGCAGGGCTGATCAGGGCCGGCATCGTGAAGGTGTTCTGCGCCGTGAGGGGCGTCTCCACGAATCCGGGGTTGATCAGTGACACCCCGACCCCCTTGGCTCGCAGGTCCAGGTACAGGGTCTGTGCCAGGTTGATCAGCGCGGCCTTGGTCGGCCCATAGGCCAGGCTGTTGGGCAGCCCCCGATAGCCTGCCACACTCCCTACCAGGCTGACGAAGGCGCCGCCCTTTGTGGTCCGCAGCAGGTGCGGCAGTACCGCATCGAGCAGGCGCAGCGCGCCCAGGTAGTTCACGTCCACATGGCGCTCCAGGTCGGCCATGTCCATCGCGTCGGCACGCATTGCATGGTAGTGGCCGGCACAGTACACCATGCCGTCCAGGCGTCCGAGCGCGACCACCCGCATGGTGGCGTCTGCCACGGCCTGCCGGTCGGTGCTGTCCAGCGGCAGGGCGATGGCGCCGGGGTGCTCTGCGACGAATGCATCGAGCGCATCCACCTTGCGCGCGGACACGATCACCCGGGCCCCGCGGGCATGCAGCCGGGAGGCGGTGGCGCGGCCGATGCCGGTGGAGGCGCCCACCATCCAGACGGTCTTGCCGTGCCAGTCGTGGACCGGGACATTCAGGGACATGGGAGCTTTCTCGGAGAAGGGGACTAGCGTTTGCGAAAGGAAAGCGTCACGTCACCCAGATGGATGCCGAACTTGCTCATACGCGCGCGGTTGAGCATGACCTGCTCGTCGACCAGGTACATCCAGTCGTCGAACTGCACCTCCCAGACCCTGCCGTCCACCGGCAGTGCCAGGGTGTAGGTCCAGTAGAAGCTGTTGCCGCTCTCCTGGCCCTGGGCCTCCCCCACCACATCATCGGCACGGCCGGTATAGCGGCCGTTCGCATGGCGAGTCAGTCGCCACACGCGGCGCTCGCGGGTCCCGTCCGAATAGGTGAAGGCTTCGTCGAGCACGCCTTCATCGCCTTGCCAGCTGCACTGCATCAGCACGGTGAAGCGCCGCAGCACCGTGCCGGAGCGGTCGGTGAACACACCGTGTGCGTCCAGCGTGCCGTTGAAATAGCGGCGCAGGTCCAGCACCGGTTTTTCGTCGCGGTAGCGGTCGATGCTCTGGGAGGCACAGCCGCTGAGGCCAACGGTTGCCAATACCAGGCCGGCACCGGCAGCGCGGCCAAGAAGTTGTCTTCGTTTCATGGCGATAGGGGCCCGGTCGGGGCGCGGATGACGAGGAGGTACAGCGCCAGGCCGGCGCCAAGCTTGAGCCCGCAGGGCAGCAGGCAATACGCGATGGTGAGCGCCTGCAGCCCGGCCGCATCCCTTGCGCCCGGCGCGTATCCGAACAAGCCAAGCAGCGGCAACGCAAGGCCGGCGGCCAGCGCCAGGTTGAGCTTGGTGGCGAAGTTCCACCAGCCGAAATAGGCGCCCTCCGAACGGCCGCGGTCGCCCGCCTGCGCGATCACGCCGGCGAGCAGCGCACCCGGCAAGGCCAGGTCGGTTCCCAGTGCCAGGCCCGACAGCGCACAGACGACCAGGAAAGCGCCGACGTCGCCCGCGCCGAGCTGGCTGGCGCCCACGAATGCGGCCACCGCCAGCAGGATGCCCGTCAGCCATGCACGTGCCAGGCCGATTCGCGCCACCAGCCGCAGCCAGGCCGGAATGGACACGGCGGCACACAGGAAGTAGACCGCCAGCACCGCCGATTCGACCGTCTTGGGTGCCTGCAGGCGGTCTTGCACGAAGAACAGCACGAGGGTCGCCGGTACGGCGCTGGCGATACCGTTGAGCACGAACACTGCCAGCAGGCGCCGGAAGGCCGGCCGGCGCCAGGGTTGCCAGATATCGCCTGCCGCCTGCGGGCCGGCGCTGCGTGGCCGAAGCGCGCGGGACCACGCCAGCCAGCCGAGCACCAGCGCCACGCAGAAAACCGCCAGAGTGGCCGGCAGTCCCAGCAACACCGGGGTGACGGACGCCATCACCACGCCCAGCAGGCCCAGCCCCTCGCGCCACGCGACCACCCGGCTGCGGTAGGACTCGTCGCCTCCGAGCATGGCGCCCCAGGATTGGTGCGCCACGCTCAGGGCGCTGTAGGCTGCGTAGGTGATGACCAGCATGGCACCGGCCCAGGCGACGAGCCACTGCGGATCCTGCACGAAGGGAAAGAACAACAGGCCGAAGCCGACAGCCAGCACCACGGCCGCGAGAGCGCCGAAGCGCAGCACCGCGCCTGCGGAATGCGCGTACAGGCGGTCGCACCAGCGGCCGATCATGGGGTCGATCAGTGCATCGAGCAGTCGCGCGGCGAGCAGCACCGCGCCCAGGGTGGCCAGTGGCACGCCGAATTCGCGCGCATAGTGGTTGGGCAGGATCACATACAGCGGCAGCGCGACGAAGGCCAGCGGCAGGCCCAGCAGGCCGTAGTGCAGTCCCTGCGACGGACTGAGCCGCGTCGGGCCGGGTGCTGGTGCACGCATCAGGCGCCTGCGAGCCTGGCGGTCAGCGCCTTGCGCAGCCGGGTGTCACTGGTCTGCTCGGAGAGCCAGATGCCGAAGAAGTGGCGCGCGAATTCCTCGTCGGCGATGGTTGCCAGCGGCTGGCCGTTGAGCAGGAAAACGGCGCCGGTTCCAGGGCGGTTCAGGCCGGTGAGGCGATCCCCCTTGCGCACGTCGGGGAAAACCTCGAGCATCTTTTGCTTCCACAGCGCGAGCTTGTCGTCGCTGACCCCGCTCTGGCGGCGCATCTCGACCAACGACCGCTGCGCGATTGACGCGCCGCTGAAGCTGCGCAGGTAGGACAATTCGAGCGCAAAGGCATGCCGTTGGAACTCCGAGACCGCGAATGCCGGGGCGACCCACAGGCTGGCGTCATAGACCTTGAAACCCAGGTAGGTCAGGCGGGAGTTGCCAGCCAGCGCGGCGTCGGGCACGACCCGCATGATCTCCTGGGGAGCCGCCCGCGCGCCGGCCAGCCCCGCCGCCGACAGCATGAGGGCCAACACCAGATGACTGAGCCAGCGGCTCATGGCCGCGCCTTCACCAGGGTGTACTGGACGAGGTCGATGTTGCCCATGTCGAATGCTGCCTCGCAGTAGGCCAGGTAGAACTCCCAGATGTGCAGGAAGCGCTGGTCAAAGCCCAGGGCCAGGATGTCGTTGCGACGACCCAGGAACGCATGCCGCCAGCGGCGCAGGGTTTCCGCGTAGTCGGGGCCGAATGCGAACTCGTCTTCCACCACCAGCCCGGCGGCAGCGGCTTCCCGGCGGAATTCAGAGGGGCATGGCAGGCAGCCACCCGGGAAGATGTACTGCTGGATGAAATCGGTGGACTCGATGTAGCGCTTGAACAGCCGGTCGTCGATCACGATGCTCTGGATGCAGGCCCGGCCGCCCGGCTTGAGCAGGCGGTGGATGGCCTGGAAGTAGGTGGGCCAGTAGGCCTTGCCCACGGCCTCGACCATCTCGATCGAACACACGGCGTCGTACGGGCCGTCCGGGATGTCGCGGTAATCCTGCAGGCGCAGGTCGGCGGTCTTTCCGCTGCCGGTGGCCACGCCGAGCCGCTCCATGCGCTGGCGCGCAAACGCGAGCTGTTCGGTGCTCAGCGTCACGCCTGTCAGCGAGGCATCGAATTCCGTGGTGGCCATCTCCGCCAGGGCGCCCCACCCACAGCCGATCTCGAGGACACGGTCACCCGGCTGTACCCGCGCCATGCGCAGCGCCCGGCGAACCTTTGCCAGCTGCGCATCGCGCATCGGCCGCTGCAGGTCGCCTTCGAACCAGGCCGATGAGTAGTTCATCGTGTCGTCGAGCCACAGGGCGTAGAAGGGGTTGCCCAGATCGTAGTGCGCGTGGATGTTCTTCTGGCTGTTGGCCCGGGTGTTGCGGTGCAGCCAGTGCTTGATGCGGTACAACGCGCGACCGGCCCAGGTGCCGTAGATGACATCCTCGACCTCGCGCCGGTTTGCGATGAACAGCTTGAGCAGGTCGGTCAGGTTGGTGGTGGTCCAATCACCGGCGATGTAGCTTTCGGCAAATCCGATATCGCCGGACTTCAGTGCCTGCGCGCAGACGTTCCAGTTGCGCAGCGCCAGTGTCGCGCTCAGGCGCTGGGCCCCATGGTTTCCCGCCGGGTCGCCGAAGACTTGGACCGACCCGTCGGGCAGCTGGACCGTCAGCACGCCGTGGCGCAGACGCCCGAGCAGCTGGAGGGCAGTGCGGGCTGCCGCTGGTGCGCGCGCGAGATCGGGCAAGGGGGATGCTGTAGTGGTGTTCATGGCAGTTGGCATGGGCGTCTGGAGGGTCTGCGATGGATCAACGGGTCAGGAAGCGTTCTGGAAGCGCCGGCTTGCGGATGAATTGCACGCGCTTGAGCCACAGGCGCGCGGCCTGCAGATGGATGCGCAGGGCGACACCGAAGGTCATGGCCGGATAGCGCCACAGCGCCTTGCGCACCGAGCTGGCGTT
>JBIKTP010000526.1:0-3081 GCA_044348035.1 Burkholderiaceae bacterium | reverse complement strand
CCGGCTCATCTCCAGCAGCGCCTCCAGGCCGTTGCGCGCGGAACACACCTCGCCGACCCCGATGCCGGCAAGCATCTGGCGCATCTGCAGCAGAACGACCGGATCATCGTCCACCACCAGCACGGAGGCCACCAGTTCCGCGCTGCCAGGTTCCGGCGCCAGAGGCGCAGGCGCCGACACCGGCTCGGCATGCTCCAGCAGCTCGGCGGCCCGCACCACCCGCTCCAGTGCCGTGCGCAGCCGCGCGATCCATGGCAGGGCATCCAGATGGGGATGGGTACGTGCCAGGTCCTCCAGTTCACCGGCGAGCTGCGCGTACTGGAGCGCGCCGACCGTGTGGGCCGACGAACGCTGCCGGTGCATCTCGCGCGCCAGCAAGCCCGAGGGCTCGGGGGAGGTGGCCAGGCGCTCCAGCCCCTGCGCGGAAGACTCCAGGAAAGTCGCCAGCAGAGTCTGCGCCTGCGCCGAGCTGATGCGACCCAGCACCCGGTAGAGCTGGTCGATGTCCAGCACCCGGCTCTCCCTGTCGCTGGCCCGTCGGGCAGGTTGCGCCGCCGGCGAGGCCGCAGCCGGCGCGGCTGGCACCGAATCGTCGGCCGCTCCCAGCCAGCGGCGAATCAGGACGGCGAGCCCGTCCAGCGAGATCGGCTTGGACAACAGCTCGTCCATGCCCGCAGCCAGGCACCGCCGGCGCTCCTCGCCGATCACGGCGGCGCTCTGGGCGATGATCGGAATGCGCCCACCTACGCGCGCCTCGACCTCGCGGATGCCGCGCGCCAGCGTGAACCCGTCCATCACCGGCATGTCCAGGTCGGTGAGCACCAAATCGAAACAGCCCGCCTTCCAGCGCTCCAGCGCCATCGCACCGTCGCCCACCACCTCGGCATCGCAGCCCAGGCTGGCCAGCTGCAGCTTGAGGACCGCCTGATTGGGCGCGTAATCCTCGGCGACCAGGACCAGCGGCCGGCGGCGCAGTTCGGAGCCCCGGGCTGTCTGCGCTGACAGCACCGCCAAGGGCATGCCGGACTGGGCCTGCGCCAACTCGACCCAGAAGGTGCTGCCTTCACCAGGGCGCGACCGGTAACCGATGGCGCCACCCATGGCATCCACCAGACGCTTGGTGATCACCAGCCCGATCCCGGTACCCTCCACGGTGCCACGCTCCGCGCCCAGCCGGTCGAATGCAGAGAAGATCCGGCTCGCGCGGTCGGCCGATATGCCGTGCCCGGTGTCCTGCACTTCCACCCGCACCGTCGGCACGGCCCCCGGCCCCTCGCCCGACTGCCGCAGGCACACGACCCGCACCGATCCCTCCGGCCGGTTGTACTTGATGGCGTTGGACAGCAGATTGATGATGACCTGGCGCAGGCGCACCGCGTCCGCATGCACCACCGCATTGCGCGCCTCGCCCCCCGCGTACACGATCCGGATGCCCTGCTTGGCCGCCAGCGGGGCCACCAGCGAGAGGCTCTCGTTGATCACAGCATCGATCGGCACGCGCACCATCGACAGCTCGAGATGGCCGGCCTCGACACGTCCGAGGTCGATCAGGTCATCCACCAGGGACAGCAGGTGCTGGCCCGCACGCTCGATCTCGCCGGCGTTGTCGCTGGCCGCCTGGGATACTTGGGCATCCGACCGCAGCAGCTGGGAGAAGCCCAGTATGGCGTTGAGCGGCGTGCGCAACTCATGGCTCACACTGGCCAGGAAGGCGCTCTTGGCACGGTTCGCGCGTTCCGCCTCCTCCTTGGCCAGCAGGAGGCCGCTTTCTGCCTGCATGCGGTCCGTGATGTCGATGCCGAACACATAGACCGGAGCCCTGGACGCTTCGGGGGCGACCGCCACCGCATAGCTGACCTGCAGGTCGACCGCACCCCGGGCGGCTGTGGCGGGGTAGCTGCGCATGCATACCGCCAGTTCGCCGCGCCGTGCGCGGGCGATTTCCGGCAGGATGGCCTGGTAGCGCGCCTCGCCCAGCACTTCGCGCAGGTGCCGGCCCATGATCTCTGCCACCGGGCGATCCAGCAAGGTCGCCAGGCGCTGGTTGGCATAGGTGTAGAGGCCGTCCGCATCGACCACGGCCACATACCCCGGAAAGGCTTCCATCAGTGCCTTCTGGGCGCTGCCGCTCTCGCGCAGAGCGTGCAGGGCCTGCTCTTCCCGGGTGATGTCACGAAAGCTCCACACCCGCGTCGGCCCCAGGCTATCCTGCAAGGGGACGCTGCGTCGCATCAGCACCCGGCCGTCGCGCAGGACGACCCGGTCCTCATGGGGCACCTGCAGCGACAGGATGTGGTCGATCCGGCGTACCTCGGCCTGCGGGTCGACGAACAGCTTGCAGGCGGCCGCAATGACCTCGCTTCGCCCGATGGTCGCGGCCTGCTGTGGCGGGATCTCCCACATCTCGAAGAATCGGTCATTCGCGAACAGGAGACGCCCCTCGGAGTCGTTCGCGTCGTAGGCAAACATGCCGTCGGTCGTGGCGTTGAAGGTGCGACGCAGGTTCTCGAGGCTCGCGGCAAGTGCGCTGCGCGTGGCCTCCTGCTCGGTGATGTCGCGGGTCACGGCGATGATTCCGCGCACACCGGCCTGCGGCGTCATGAAGGGCGTCATCACGGTTTCCACGAACCGCGGGCCGCTGCCGGGCAGCTCTACCGCCGCACGCACCAGGCGGGGCTGCCGTTCCCGGATGCACTCCCTGGCCGCCTGGACAAGCTCCGGCGTCACCAGCGCCGGCATCACCTCCCGGGTGGACTTGCCCAGCACATCTGCCCGGGCATGGCCGGTCTGGCGACACCAGGCATCGTTGACCATGAGGTAGACGCCGTGCTGGTCCACCATGCTGATGATTTCGTCGACGGTGTTCACCACGAATTCGGCACTTTGCTGCGCGTCCCGCGCGGCATCGATCGGAGTCAGGTCCGACACCATGCACACCCGCCCTGCCGAGGCCCCGCTGGCCTGCGTCAGGGGCGTCAGATTGACCAGGCAATGCAGCTGGCTGCCATCGGGGCGCAGGAGGTACAGGTCCAATACCCGGGGCAGCGAAGAATCTGCAGCGCCCTCCCCCTCGGGCTGCGC
>JBIKTP010000046.1:0-9558 GCA_044348035.1 Burkholderiaceae bacterium | reverse complement strand
TGGCAGGTAAACCAGCGTGTCCGGCTGGTGCCCGGTAGACGCCACAAGCCGATCGATCTCAGACGCGTGCCCGACAAAACGCTGCTTCAGTTGGGCCACCGGCTTTGCCGCCTTCAGCACCTCCTGCCTGGCGGCGGCATACGACTGCCACAAATCCGGTCGCGCACCCAGGGCCAATCCGCCCAAGGCGGTGATCGTGGCCTCCATCTGCTCACTACTGTCCCGGAACGGCCGCAAGGACAAAGTGGTTGGGCCCCAAACCGGAAGTGCCCGTAACCCGGCAGGTACCTTTGGCAACAACCCGGCTGGCACCTCCACCGCATGCACCACGGTAAACCGGCTGTACTCGAATACCAGGTGCACCGGGCGTGCCCAATACACTGTCCACATGCCATAACCCAGAGCGGCCAACTGAAGCACAACCACAACCAGCAGGTCACGGCGTATCACCTGACGGGATTTGGCGGTATCGAACACCACCAGGGTGATCAGCGGGCCAATCACTACATCCACCACCACCACCAACAGGAACAACTCCCGGCCTCCGGAAATTTCGCTGTAAGGATAGGGGTACCACAACCCAAATACCAAACCCGCGGCAAGCACCGCCACGACCAGGCTCAGCACAAGGTGGGTGAGTCCGGCCCTGCCACGACGGAGCCATGGTTCAGGATGGGAATGTAGCGGTGTGGACGCAAACATGGCCGTATGATGCAGCACGTTGGTGGATGTTGCGGAAAACCAGCCCCAACCCTACCAGGGCTTTTGCGCAATCAGCTCCACAGCTTTTGCCCAAAGCACCAACCGGCTGGCACATGCAGGACCGGAATCATCCAGCCGGGCCAGCATTCTGGCCGTCTGCGGATCAGACCCGAGCACCCGGGGCATGGGCACTATGGCAAGACAGTGTTCGAGCACCGCCGTTACCACACCGCGGCGTGTCGGTGCCCGCTGCAGCCCACCCATAGGCCAACCATGATGAACAGGTCTGCCAACTTCGCCATGCCCGTCCGAAGGGACAACGCAACATTGCCAATCAACCTCGGCAAGCCAGTTCATGAGCGGCTATGGGATACGGAATCCAGGGACAGGGTCAAAGCGTTTGGCGACGTCAACAGCGCATTGCAAACGAACATGCATTTGTTCAATTCGGCCAAGGAACTTTGGCGATCAGCGGGTCGGTCTTGGCCTGGTTCTCCCAGGCGATCTTTAGGGCCCTGCACCTGTCGGCATTGGACAGGGCGCAAAGACGACGCAACCACAATCGGGCCTCATCGGCCTGATCCCTCCAGACCAGAGCCGCCGCGAGCTTGTGGATGACTCCGGCGGTGGGAAACAGATTTGCCACGCGGCGCATGTTGTCAAGCTGCCCATCGGTGATGTTGGCACTGGGTTCAAACCTGGACAGTACGATCACGTCCCGCAATGGACCCAGCAGCAGCACGTCTGGTGGCTCCCGCGAGGCATTGGTAGGGACGTTGGCCCACTCGAACCGCAATGCCTGGTAGCTGGCTTCAATGCGTGCGTAGTCGCGCACCATGATTGCCAACAAGGCAGCCGATGCCAACCAAAGTGCAGGCACAAGCCAACGCGGGCGCAGAGCCACCATTCGGCCTTTTAGTCGAACGTCCAGCGCCCCGACGATCAGACCTGCAGGCAACAGAAAATAGGCATAGTGCAGCGGAAGCTCGAGCATGGCGTGATTGGCCACAACGGCCAGCGTCAAAAACAACAATGCACTCCCAGGATCCCTGATGGCGCGAAAGCGACGCCACATCCAAAACACCATCAGTCCCGACACGATCAGGCCCAAAGGAACGCCGTTCCAGATCAGCAGGTCGAGAAACAAGTTGTGGGTGTGCCCAAACAACACCGCCAACGGAGGGTAATCGGTGGCAACTGCCAGTTGCGCGCTGACCACTTGGTTCCATCCATACCCGAACCAGGGCCTGTGACCCAGCGCGTCCATGAACATCATCCAAACCTGGGGTCGCAATTCGGACGATACCCGCGCCAACGCCTCCAGCTCACCTTCGGTCGAACTCAGCAGCAAACCCTGGGAGGCTACCGGAACAATCCAGACAAGGGCGAAGAAACACACTGGCAGGCCGGCGACGAGCCAGGCTGAGGTGCGCCTCGGCAGCCAGGCCCGCCAATACCATGCGAGCGCAGTCAACCCGACAATGCCGATCCAGGCGGTACGTGACGCCGTCAACGCCACACCAAACAACACGAATACCGTGGCGAAAATCGCAACTCCCGGGCGAATGTGCCGGCGCCACGCCGCCCAGGCGAATGCGAGGACGCCCCACAACAAAAGTGTCCCCAGTTGATTGGGTTGGCCGAAATTGGCGAAAGGGCGACCATGCCCATTGCCCATGGACCATACGTCAAACCAATTCAGTTGGAGCCATTGGTGCAGTTGCAAGCCCACAGACCCCAGTGCCGCGATACCGATGGCCAGGAACAAGCCGTCACCGACCTGGGCCGGACTCCTTGTCTCCCACCTTTGGCCCACAAAAATGGCAAGGGCAAGGCCAAGAAGATAGGCAAACGGCATCCAGGACGTGCCCGCCAGTTGAATCAAGCCGAGGCCATATTGCAACCAGGGCAGGGCGCAAAGCGCCAGCACCGCAATGCCTGACATCGGCGCACACGCGTCAGCCCGTGTTCGCCACAGAACCGCACCGGCCATGGGCAAGAACATGGTTGCCGCCCATGCGTCCATGTGAAATGATGTCCAGGGGGGATAGTGGTTGGGCAGCAGCCAGCACCAGGACAAAAATGCGGCCCAAGTCACCAACCAGAACGAGGAAACCAACATGGCAAATTACCCCACCGCCGCCAGGCGCTGAAAACAGGAAAGGCTCCCGAAGGAGCCTTCCGAGTCTCGCAGGTGGCAGTTACTTGCAGCTGGCAGGCAGGTACTTGCCTTCCATCAGTGCCGTTATGGAGGCTTGCTCGCCGGTTGGGGAAGCCGAGCAGGTCCAGACCACCTGGCCATTGCCGCCGGTACCCAGAGCGCCAGCAAATTTCACCCCCTTGTTTGCAAGCTTCGGCTCTTCCCCCGTGGCGACCGCATATATAGCACCTGCAGTCGATGCAGTGCTGATGTAGTCCACGCCAGCCACAAACTTGGATACCTGCGTTGCAACAGGCAGGCTGGCTGTCGGAGGAAATCCGCCATTTGACTGTACCGCTTCTGCCACGGCCGTCTTGCCCGAAGAGCCAGCAAGAATGATTTCAGACACCTTGGCCCGGACCGTGTAGTCCTGGTAGGCCGGCAAAGCCACCGCAGCCAGAATACCAATAATCGCAACCACGATCATCAGTTCGATCAGGGTAAAACCCTTTTGCATGAAACGGTTCATCAATAACTCCTTTGGGGGTGGAAACAAGTAACGAGAACCAGGGAATTAGCAGGTTCCATGCCAAGCTCAGATTCGACGAAAACAGGCGACAAAGGGGCTACGGGTGCCCGAATCTTCTCCGAAACGGCTCTTTCCGGCCTTTTGGCGGCATGGGGTGACATTTTCGTCGCGCCATTCGTGTCACTTGATACAAACCTGCCTGACCATCTTGATGTCAGTCAGCCCCATCATGACCTTTTCCATCCCGTCCATCTTGAGCGTGCGCATGCCACTCTCGACCGCCTCGGCAAACAGTTCAGCGACACGGGCTCGCTCCTGGATGAGCTTCTTGATCGGGTCCTCGGCCACCAGCAGTTCGTGCAGACCGACCCGTCCCTTGTAGCCGGTCTTGTTGCATTTGTCGCAGCCCACGGCGCGGTAGAAATGCAGCTGGCCGTCGCGGCCGTAGGTCTCCCCCCAGCCATCGACGAGTTTCTGGAGTTCACCTGCATAGTCGGCCTTCCAGGGCTTGGAGTGGCGCAGCTCTTCGGCATATTCCTTCGCGAACAGGCGCAGCTCTTCGGCATCGGGCACATAGGCCTCCTTGCAGTCGCACAGTCGCTTGGCCAGGCGCTGCGCCAGGATGCCCAGCAGCGCATCGGCGAAGTTGAACGGGTCCATGCCCATGTCCATCAGGCGGGTGATGGATTCCGGCGCCGAGTTGGTGTGCAGGGTCGAGAACACCAGGTGGCCGGTCAGCGAGGCCTCGATGCCCATGGACACCGTTTCCTTGTCGCGCGACTCGCCCACCATGATGATGTCCGGGTCGGCACGCAGGAAGGCGCGCATGACGAGCGCGAAGTCGATGCCGGCCTTCTTGTTGATCTGGACCTGGCGCAGGCCCTTCTGGGTGATTTCGACCGGGTCTTCGGCGGTCCAGATCTTGGTGTCGGGCGTGTTGAGGAACTTCAGGATCGAGTGCAGCGTGGTCGTCTTGCCCGAGCCGGTAGGGCCGCAGACATAGAACAGGCCATAGGGCTTTGTCACGGTCTTTTCAAGCCGGGCCTTGTTGTGGGGCGTCAGGCCCAGCTTTTCCAGCGGTATGGGTTCACCCGCGGCCAGAATACGCATGACCACGTCCTCGACGCCGCCAGCGGTCGGGATGGTGGCCACCCGCAGCTCGATGTCGAGCGGGCCGTATTTCTTGAACTTGATCTTGCCGTCCTGCGGCTTGCGGCGCTCGGAGATGTCGAGGTCGCACATGATCTTGAGCCGCGTGACCATCGCGGCCCGGAAATGCGCCGGCACCTCGATGTAGGGCATCAGCGTGCCGTCGATGCGGAAGCGGATGCCGGTCTTGAACTTGCCCGGCATCGGTTCGATGTGGATGTCGGAGGCCTTCTGGTTGTAGGCGTCGATGATGACCTTGTTGACGAACTTGACGAGTTCGTTGTCGGCGGCAGCCGACTCCAGCGAGTCGTCGTTGCTGCCGTCGTCGATCGGGCCACCGTCCATGTCGGCCAGCAGCTGGTCGATCGAGCCGCCTTCAGCGCCGGCACCATAGAGTTGGGCCAGGGTCTCCTGGAACTCCGCCTGTGTCGTCACCCGGTAGGCAAACTTGTTGATGCGCGGGAACACCTGCGGCACCACGCGCGCGCCCCGCACGGCCTCCGGGTCGACGCACATGATCACCAGGCCCTCGGGGGACTCTTCGAGCGGGATCCAGCCCTGCTCCTCGATGAAGTCGCGCTTGAGAGGGCCGTGCAATGCCTCGGCGCGGATCCGCCCGGAATTGAAGGGCTCGTAGGGAACCCCGAAGAACTTGGACAGTGACGGACCGATCTGCGCCGGGCGGATCTTGAAGCCGGCCATCAGCACCTGTTCCACCGACTTGCCGTCGTTGCGGGCCTCGGTGACGCACTTTTCGAGCTCGACGGCCGAGATCACGCCGTCGGCGACCAGGCCGTCGAACTTGGTGGCCTTGCGCTTGGACGCCTCGGCCGCACGCTGCATGCGCTGGCGGATGGCAGTGGCCAGCGTCTTGCACAGCTGCGCGACGCCTTCCACCTCCAGGGCACCAAAGGCCTGGTCACTCTTGTTGTTGATGATCTGCAGCACACCGTGCAGCACGTCGCCGTCGAGGATGGGTGCCACCAGCATCTGGCGCGTGCGGTAGCCCGAGCGCTTGTCGACCTCCTTCAGGAAGGTGAGCGCAGGGTGGATCTGCTTGAGGGCGTCGTCGTCATAGACGTCCACCAGGTTGAGCTGCTGCCGGCTGAAGGCCGCATAACCTGCCAGGCTCTGGGGCGAGATCGGCAGTTTCAGGTCGCGGCTGCTGTTCAGGCCGGTCTTGACCTTGGAGACGATGGCGGTGCGGTCTTCGTTGACCGCGTACAGCGTGAGGCGGTCGGCGTTGAGCAGCTTGCAGATGTCCTGGCTGGCTTCGAGCATGATCTGCTCGAGGTTCTCGGTGTCGTGGATGCGCGCCGTGACGTTGTGCAGCTGCTTGTAGAACAGGGCCTCGAAGGTCACGCCCCGCTTGTCCGGCGGCAGCTTCTGATTCTCGAAGAACGCCTGCTCGGAGGATTTCTCCAGCCCGGCTGGCTTGAGGACGGCGTTCACAGGTCGAACTCCTGGCCGGCACGCAGCCAGCGGATGTCATGCGTGACATTCGGGCCGGAGACGGACGTCTGGTCGAATTTCTGGATCTCCTCCATGATCAGGTCGGTCTCGGCGGGCTTGGTGTGGGTGATGTAGATCGGGAAGTTCTGTGTCTTGGCGATGCAGTCGAGCTCCTGCGCCAGCACCATCGGTGACAGGTGCAGGCTGAGCTTTGCCAGGTCCTTCTCGCGGTTGCTGAAGGCGGTTTCGATCACGAGCATGGCGACGTTGAGCTGGTTCACCCGCTCCCAGAAAGCCGGGTTGCGCTCGGTGTCGCCCGAGAACACCCAGCAGCCGGTGCCCGCCGTGATGGCATACCCGACCGCCGGCACGGTGTGCACGGCCGGCAGCACCTCCAGCAGCTTGCGCTTGATCTGCAGCGTCTGGCCGGTGCGGATCTCGTGGAAACTGATGAAGGGCGCCTCTGGCGTGGGGATGCGGCTGAAATCCGGCCAGATCACGTCATTGAAGATATGGGCCTTGAGCGCGGCGATCGTTCCAGCCAAAGCATGGATCTGCAGCGGTTTGTCGCGCCGGGCAGCGACGGCATCGACCATCAGCGGCAAGGCGGCCACGTGGTCCAGGTGCGAGTGGGTGAGGAAGACATGGTCGACACAGCGCATCTCGTCGAGCGTGAGGTCGCCAACGCCGGTGCCCGCGTCGATCAGGATGTCACCGTCGATCAGAAAGGACGTGGTTCGGCAGTCTTTGGCGATAGCGCCGGAGCAGCCCAACACGCGCACTTTCATCGGGACCCCTTACTTCGTTTCGAAATTGGTGGCGCCGTCCCATTCCAGATCGAATGGAAGCAGCCGCATGGAGGCTACACGATCCGAATAGAGGTGGTACAGGAACTTTTTGGCATTCATCCGCAGCAGATTCAACATCAGGACGTCGCATTGGTCCCAATCCTGGGCCCGATAGGCCTTCAGGAAGCTGGCCCAGGCCTTGAGCTCGGACTCCGTGTCGGCGCCAATCCGGTTGGCAGGCGCCACCGGCCAGAATATCGACACCGCCTGGTCCTTGCCCTTGACCCGCACCCGGTCAAGCTCCTGCCAGCCGAACTCCGGCGCCAGCTTGCGGGTGGATTCGCTCACGACGATGTCGACGCCGTAGACCTTGGACAAACCCTCCAGGCGCGACCCCAGGTTCACCGCATCGCCGATCACGGTGTAGCTGCGGCGGATGTTGGAACCCATGTCGCCGACGCACATGTTACCCGTGTTGCAGCCAATGCCGATCCCGATTTCCGGCATGCCTTTGGCGCGGTGTTCTTCGTTCAGGGCACGGATCGCGTTGGCCATTTCCAGCGCCGACTTCACCGCCAGGTGGGCATGGTCTGGTGTTTCCACCGGCGCGCCCCAGAACGCCATGACGCAGTCACCCATGTATTTGTCGATCGTGCCGCGGTTTGCGCGGATCAGGCTGGTGAGCCGGGTGAACACCTCGTTGAGCAGGGCCTGGAGCTGGATCGGCTCCATCTGCTCGGAGAGCTTGGTGAAACCGCGCATGTCGCAGAACATCACCGTCATCTCGCGGTTCGTGGCCTGCATGCTGTAGCTGTCGGGGTCCTTGACCATCTCGTCGACCAGCTCCGGCGGCACATAGGTGCCAAAGAGGTGCGCGAGTTCGCGCTTGGAACGGCTTTCGACGAAGTAGCCGTAACTCATGTTGAGCGCAAACGCCGTCATGCACATGGTCAGGGCGCCGGCCAGCGGCAGCACCAGCCCGAAGCCGAGGTACAGCCAGAGATTCAGGGCGGCCACTGCCGCGATGACCACCACGCTCAGGATCACGGCCCGGGTGGCCGTCACCAGTGGCAGGGCAAAAGCAAGCAACAAGCCGGCCAGTGCCAGCACCACCACGTCATACCCGATGGCGTAATCCGGCTTGACCAGGACCTTGCCGTCGAGCAGGCCGGAGATCACGTTCGCATGGGCCTCCACCCCGGGATAGATTTCGCTGACCGGAGTGACACGCAGATCCTGCAGGCCTGGCGCGGTGGTGCCCACCAGGATGATCTTGTCCTTGAGTGTCTCTGCGGGGATCGCCTTGGACAGCAGATCCGCCGCCGACACATACCGGAAGGAGCCGCCCTTGGGGCTGCCGAAACCGCGGAAAGGCACCAGCGCCGCGACCCGCTCATCGACCGGGATGGCCAAGGTCTTGGACCCCAGCTTGAGCTGGATGCTCTCCAGGCCCTGGTAGGTACGGCTGAGGAAACGATCGCGCGGGAAACCGGGCGACACCGTGGGCGAACCGGCCAGCATGCGGAACATGGCCAGGGACAGGGATTCGTAATACTGGCCCTTGTATTCCGCGATCAGTGGCAGGGAACGCACCACGCCGTCGGATTCCGCGATAGGGTTGAAGTGCCCGGCCACCGGGGCAGCGCTGGCCAGCCGGGCAATATTGGAGCCAAAGCCGTTCCAGGCGGTGAAGGTGATCGGGCGCCCCTGCAGCGCCTCCTTGCCCATGACCGGCGCCGGCAAAACGCCCGACGTGCGCCCGTCACGGTCGCTGGTGAGGTAATACCCCAGCACCACCGGGCGCTTTTCCAGGGCGCGGGCAAACATCGCGTCGTAGTCCAGCGAGGGCTGCATCTGGCGCAGCTTGTCGACAAAACCAGGCTGGTCGCGCAGCTCCTTCTGTGCCAGCTCGCTCAGCCGCTTCAGGCCTGAGCTTTCGTCCGCCTCAGCGAACACCACGTCGAAACCGAGGATCGCCACCTTCTGGCGATCGAACAGTTCGTCGGTGAGCTCGGCCAGCCTGTTGCGGCCCCAGGGCCAGCGCCCGACTTCAGCTAGGCTCTTTTCGTCGATGTCGACGATGACTATCCGGTCATCGAGCGTGCCGGGCATGGTGGCACGCAGGCGGGTGTCGTAGATGATGTTGTCAAGGCGCTCCAGCACCCCGAGCCGGACCACTCCCACGGCATGGAGAAAGGCAAACAGCAGGGGAAGCAGCGTGACAGCAATGCGGGGCCAGTGCCTCAGTAGTTGTCCCATGCCACCCCGCTGGTTGACTGTCTGGCGAACCGCAGAAGGTATTGTTCCGGGTGCAGAACCGTCAGACTTGCACGAATTGCATCTGGGTGCCGGCGAGTTCGATCAGGTCACCGTTCTTGAGAGGCACCGGATCGGTCCCGATCGGCGCGCCGTTCAGTGAAGGGTTGCCCGCACCCTCGACATGGTGGACGACAAAACCATGTGGCCGCTTGGTGATTGCGGCCACCGCAACACCCGGCTTGCCGATGGTCGTCACAACCTTGGTCAGGGGCACTTCCCGCCCGGCTGCAGCGCCCGACAGGACCTTGACGGAGGCCTGCGCCGCCGAGGCCGCAGGCGCAGCCGCCGGAGGGCGCGCTGCCGCAAAGGCCGCCGGACTGGCAGCCGTCGGTGCGGGCGCCACGTTCGGCGAGGGCACCATGCCGGGCCGGACCATCATGGTCTTCTCGAACCCGTCTGACGCCACCTCGCCGACGAACTTGATCTTGTACTTGCCGACCTCGACCGTATCGCCGTTGACCAGTTGCTGCTTCTTGGCA
>JBIKTP010000525.1:0-3090 GCA_044348035.1 Burkholderiaceae bacterium | reverse complement strand
AAGCTGCACAACCTGGAGGTGCTGCCCGCCAGCGGCTTCTACATCTCGTGTTTCCCGCACAAGATCCGTGGCGCGTCGGCCGGCTGGACGCGGGCTGTCGCGATCTTCGACGACGCGCTGATGGCGTCGAAGTGAGCGGAACTGTCGAATGCACACGCTCAACCATACCCACGACCCGGCGGCCCGCAGCTGGCTGGCGTCGGCCAACGGCCACCCCGAATTTCCGATCCAGAACCTGCCTTTCGCGGAGTTCAGCCACGGGGCCGGCAAGTCCACGACGCGCGGTGGTGTTGCCATCGGCGACCAGGTGCTCGACCTGGCGGCCCTGGGCGCCACCGGTCTGCTGCCAGCCGACGCGCGTGCTGCCTGCCAGGTGGCGGGCCAAAGCAGCCTGAATGCGTTCATGGCGCTCGGCCCGGCGGCATGGCGCAGCCTGCGCCATGCGCTGTTCGACCTGCTGCGCGACGGTGTCGCGACGGATCGCCAGCAGGCTTTACGGGCCTGTCTGGTGCCGATGGACCAGGTGGAATTCGCTTTGCCCACGCAGATCGGCGACTACACGGATTTCTACACGTCCATCCACCATGCGCGCAATGTCGGGCGCATCGCGCGGCCGGACGATCCGCTGACGGCCAACTTCCAGTGGATCCCGATCGCCTACCACGGCCGCGCGTCCAGTGTGGTGGTCAGCGGCACGCCGTTTCGGCGCCCGATGGGGCAGTCGATGGCGCCGGGCGCCAAGGCGCCGGTCTACGGGCCCTGCGCGCGGCTGGACTACGAGCTGGAAATGGGCGTGTTCATCGGGCCCGGCAATGCCATGGGCACGCCGATACCGCTGGCGCAGGCCGAGAACCACATCTTCGGCATGTGCCTGCTCAACGACTGGTCGGCGCGCGACATCCAGTTCTGGGAGATGGCGCCGCTGGGCCCCTTCCTGGGCAAGAACTTCTGCACCAGCATCTCGCCGTGGATCGTGACGATGGAGGCGCTGGCGCCGTTCAGGCTGCCGTTCACGCGGCCGGCCGACGAGCCACAGCCGCTGGCCTACCTGGATGCGGAATCCAACCGCGCGCAGGGCGTGCTCGACATCCAGCTGGAGGTGGCTATCGAGACCGCCGCGCAGCGCGCCAAGGGTAGCGCGCCGAGCCGGGTCTCCGGCACCAGTTTCCGCCACCAGTACTGGACCATCGCGCAGATGGTGGCCCAGCACACCGTGGGCGGCTGCAACCTGCACAGCGGGGATCTGATCGGCACCGGCACGGTTTCCGGGCCCACACCCGAGGAGGCCGGCGCCATCATCGAACAGACCCAGGGCGGGCGCACACCCATCACGGTGGGCGAAGGCGAGCAGCGCGCATTCCTGCACGATGGCGACGCAGTGATCCTTCGCGGCTGGTGCGAGAGGCCGGACGCGGCGCGGATCGGTTTTGGGGAGTGCCGGGGGCTGGTGCTGGCTGCGACCTAGAATCTCGTACCCTGGCTGGTTGCCAGAGATTGACCGGGAACGATCCATGCTCCGTGCGCGCTGGCTTCTGCCTGTTTTCTGGATGGCTTTGTGCTGTCTGTCGGTGGCCGCCGTGCCAGCGGCGGCCCAGACCCCGCCCGAGAAGGTCCGCGCGATGCTTGAAATGCTCGCCGACCCGGAGGTGCAGCGCTGGGTCGAACAGCAGCGCAAGGCGCCGGTGGCACCTGCGGGCGCGGCATCCGCAGCGCCTGCGTCGGAGGACGGCGGCATCCTGGCCGGCCAGATCGACGCGATGCGCGAACACATGACCCTGCTGCAGGCGGCATTGCCGCGGGTTCCGGGCGCGGTGGCAGACGCCTTCTCCCGGGTGCGGGCCGAGATGGACAACCGCGGCATGCGCAGAATCGGGCTTCTGGTGCTTGCGTTCGCCGCGCTCGGCTTAGGGGTCGAGCGGCTGTTCTGGTATGCATCCACCGGCGCACGCAAGCGCATCATCGCGTCGCGCCTGGAGACACCTGCCCAGCGGCTGCGGGCGATGGGTGCGCGTTTCGTGTTCGGCAGCAGCTGGGTGGCGGCATTCGCTCTGGGAACGGTTGGTGCGTTTCTCGCGTTCGACTGGCCGCCGGCACTGCGGGACGGCGTGCTGCGGCTGCTGGTGGTCGTGGTCATGGTGCGCCTGTCACTGGTGTTCGGACGGCTGTTGTTTGCGCCGGGTGCCGAGCGTTTCCGGCCCCTGCCGCTGGACACGCCTGCGGCCTGGTTCTGGCACCGCCGGCTGGTGCTCAACCTGTCCTGGTTCTCGGTGGTCTACGGGTTTGTCGAATGGCTGAGCTCCTCAGGGGTCGAGCCGGGCGTGTGGCGGCTGGTGGCCTATGCGATGTTGCTGGTGCAACTGGCGCTCATCATGGAGATGGTCTGGCGCCGCCCGGGCGTGCGCGACGAGCAGTACAAGCTTGTGGGCTGGTCGCTGTCTGTCGCGTTCGTGCTGCTGTTGATGTTGCGGGTGGTGGGTGCTTTCCCGGTCTTCTGGCTGGGTGCGCTGCTGCTCGGTGTCTACGGTCTGATGCGGCTGGTCTCGGCCATCGCGCTGCACCTGGAGCGTCCGCCAGGCAGCCCGCTGGATGCGCCCGTGGTTCCCAGCATCGCGTCCGTCGCCACGGTGCGCGGACTGCGCGTGCTGTTGCTGATCATCGCGGTGCTGTTGCTGGCCCGCAACATCGGCATCGATCTGGTGCAGCTGATGACGGCCGACACCGCGGGCATCCGCATCCTGCGCGGTGTGTTGAGCGTGACCGTGATCGCGCTGGCGGCCGACCTGGCCTGGTTCGTGCTCAAGGCCATGATCGAGCGCCGGCTGGCCGAGGCCCAGGGCAGCGGGCCCGGCGGCGCGGACCCAGGCCAGACCACGCGCATCCGGACCGTGCTGCCGATCCTGCGCAATGTGGCCTTCGTCACCCTGGCCGTGATGGCGGTGCTGATGGCGCTCTCGGCGCTGGGTGTGGACATCGCACCGATGGTCGCCGGTGCCGGCGTGGTGGGCATTGCGGTGGGTTTTGGCGCCCAGACGCTGGTGAAGGACATTGTCAGCGGTGTCTTCTTCCTGTTCGATGACGCGTTCCGGGTCG
>JBIKTP010000524.1:0-3092 GCA_044348035.1 Burkholderiaceae bacterium | reverse complement strand
TAGGGGTTGTTCTCGAAGCCGTCCTCGGCCACATTGGCCACGAACATCGCCGGCTTGGCGGTGATCAGGAAAAACTGCTTGAGCAGCGGCAGCTCCTCCTTGCTGAAGTCGAGCGTGCGCACCGGCCGGGCTTCGTTCAGCGCAGCCTGGCATTTTTCGAGCAGGGCCACCAGCTTGATCGACTCCTTGTCGCCCGAGCGCGCCGTCTTGGTGACGCGGTGCAGGGCCTTCTCGACCGAGGACAGGTCGGCCAGGCAGAGCTCGGTCTGGATGACCTCGATGTCGGAGATCGGGTCGACCTTGCCGGTCACGTGGATGACGTTGTCGTCGGCGAAGCAGCGCACCACGTTGACGGTGGCATCGGTCTCGCGGATGTGGGCCAGGAACTTGTTGCCCAGGCCCTCACCCGTGCTCGCGCCCGCCACCAGGCCGGCAATGTCGACGAACTCCACGATGGCCGGCACGATGCGCTCCGGCTTGACGATGGCGGCCAGCTGCGCGAGGCGCGGGTCGGGCACCTCGACCACGCCGACATTGGGCTCGATGGTGCAGAACGGGTAGTTTTCGGCCGCGATGCCGGCCTTGGTCAGGGCATTGAACAGCGTGGACTTGCCGACATTGGGCAGTCCGACGATGCCGCATTTGAGAGACATGGAAATTCCTTCGGTATCACGCTCTGAGGGAGCGCAGGCCTCGGCAGGCCCTGGGAAAACAGCAGCGGCCGATTGTACCGACGGGGCTGCAATGATCGATCACAAGGCGTGGCGCAACATCCCTTGCTGTCGTGCTGATTGGAATTGTGTTGGTGACTCTGATACGCGTGCCGCATACAGTGATCCTGCATCGACCCACCCCCCTACGACAGGAGCAGACCATGGACACCAGGAACGCGAATACCTCGGGCAAGTGACCGGTCATGCACGGTGGCGCAACGACCACCGGCATGTCGAACATGACGTGAACCACGAGGGCGTCAATGGCCAGCCGGACCCGCTGCGGTGTCGGGCGCGGCACGGTCAGCAGCGGCATCGAGGGGGTCTGGGCAACCCACCCGACGAAATTGGACAACGGCTACTTCCATCTGCTGTTCACCTGCGACTGGGAGCTGCGCAAGAGCCCGGCCGGTGCCTGTCAGTGGGAGCCCGTGGGCATCCGGGAAGAGGACAAGCCGGTCGATGTCGAGGTCCCCTCCATCCGCCACAACCCGAGCATGACGGACGCCGACATGGCCATGAAAATGGACCCGGCGTGCCGCAGGATCTCTGCGCGCTTCCACCAGGGCCCGGTGCCAGCCGGCTCCACCAGCTACGACGTGGCAGCCGTCAAGGCACGGATCGCGGCCAGCGGCCTGTCGATCAGTGACATGGTGGCGACGGCCTGGGACAGTGCACGCACCTTCCGGGGCTCCGGCATGCGGGGTGGCGCCAATGGGGCGCGTCTGCGCCTGGCGCCCCAGAAGGACTGGGAAGGCAACGAGCCTGCGCGGCTGGCGCGGGTGCTGGCGGTGCTGGAAGGCATTGCCGCCCAGAGCGGCGCAAGCCTGGCCGACGTGATCGTGCTGGCCGGCAAGGTGGGCATCGAGCAGCCGGCGCGTTCGGCCGGCATGGACATCACGGAGGTGCATGCGCAGGACGACAACCATGACAGGTTCGTGCGCGACTTTGTCGCCGCCTGGGCGAAGGTGATGAACGCGGACCGCTTCGACCTCTCTGCAGGCTGACACCGCGCGGGGCCGGCAGCCCCGCGCCTGACGGGGGAGGTCAGTCGAAGCGGAAGTTGCCGCGCACCACCTGACCGACCCGCAGGGTCTGGTCCTGCCCCGAGACCACGATGGCATTCATGCCGAAGGTGATGGCTCCGTCTACCCGTGCATCCTGCCGGTAGGTCTGCAGCATGTCGCCCACCGCCTGGCTGCTGGTGGCCGTGACGGGGTCGATGTTGGGAATGGGGCAGCGCGGGCAGGGCTTGACCGGGCGCAGTTCGACCGGGCCGCTGTCGGAGTGAAAGTGCATGGCGTCCATGCGGTCTTCGTCGTGTTCGTCGAGGCCTTCCAGCACGATGTTGGGGCGAAAGCGCTCCATGCCCACGGCGGCTTCGCCGGCGGCCAGCAATCGCCGGTTGAGGCCGTCCAGCGAAGCCTTGCTGGTTACCAGCACCGGGTAACCGTCGCTGAACTGGTTGGGCGCCTCGACACCACCCGTCCAGCGCAGGTTGGACAGCCGGCGGTGCTCGGGGTCGAAGCGCACCAGCCGGTACGGCCAGGGGGCGCCGCTGGCAATGTCTGGCGCCAGGAAGGTGCTGAACCACTGGGCGGCCAGGTCCCCCATGTCGTAGGCCTGCACGGTGTCGTCCCATACGCTGACCTGGCAGGCCGCCTCGACCGTGTCGATCTGCAGGTGCAGTGCCAGCATGCCCGGCGCGCGCAGGATCAGGTCGAAATGCCGCAATCGGGGCTGGATCAGCGCCATGCGCGGCTGTTCCCGCTGCGATATGAAGTTGCCTTGGGTGTCGACCACCATCCAGGCGCGGTCCAGGTCGAGGCCGGTTTCGGTCAGCACGGCCTCGGGCAGGGCCACGCCGGCGCAGGACTTCACGGGGTAGACGAACAACTGCGCAATGCGCGCAGTCACGTCGAAGGGAGCAGCAGGGGTGTCGGTGGTCACGATGGTTCCGGGGTCAGAGAAGGGTCAAGACAAGGATTTTGCACCGCCTTTTACAATCCGCCCCATGGCAAGACCTTTGGACGTGTGCATTCGTGGTGGTGGCATCGTGGGTCATGCCCTGGCCCTGCTCCTGGCACGCGAGCGTTTGCGGGTCGGTCTGGTGGCACCCCTGCCGGCTCCAGGCAGTGTGGCGCCGGATGTGCGTGCCTATGCCCTGAATGCCCGGTCGCGGGAACTGCTGGAGCAGTTGCGCTGCTGGCCCGGCGCGCCGCACGCCACCCCGGTGCTGTCGATGCAGGTGCAGGAACCGGGCGGCGGTGCGCTCGGTTTCCACGCGTCGGACAGCGGCGTCGATGCCCTGGCCTGGATCGTCGACGTGCCCGCGCTCGAGGCCCGCCTTTCGGACGCCCTGCATTTCCAGCCCCTGAT
>JBIKTP010000045.1:0-9567 GCA_044348035.1 Burkholderiaceae bacterium | reverse complement strand
CCACAAACGAAAAAAACACCGTGATCAGCAGTTGCTTGGGCGTCTTGATGGGGCCGGTGTGGTCTTCCTCGTGGCTGTTGTCGCTCATGGTGTCCTCAATAGTCGGCTGGCGTGTCGGAATCAGCCCAAGATTATAGCTGTCGACCTTTTTCAAACCTCCTACAATGCGCCGTTACACAGCCTGCGGCTGTAGCTCAGTGGATAGAGTATTGGCCTCCGAAGCCAAGGGTCGTGGGTTCGATCCCCGCCAGCCGCACCAGTTGATCTCGCCTCGGCCCTACGTCCTGCGGTTTGCCTGCCTGCAGCTTTCCCAGGGAAGACCGCACCCATCCGGGTGCCAGTGGCCTGTTGCCCTGTAACATCTTCAGCGCAATCCCCCGCCCGCCCTCACCGCTGAAACAGCCCCCACCATGCCAAACCCCTCCACAGCCATATTCCAGGGAACCCTCCCCGCCTTGATGACGCCCTGCACACCCGACCGCCAGCCGGACTTCGGCGCCCTGGTGCGCAGCGCCCAGCGTCTGGTGGCGGCCGGCATGCGCGGTGTGGTGTATTGCGGCTCCATGGGCGACTGGCCGCTGCTCAGCGACGAGCAGCGCAAGGAAGGTGTCGCCCGGCTGGTGGCCGCCGGTGTGCCTGTCGTGGTGGGTACCGGCGCCCAGAGCCCAGCCCGGGCGGCAGCCCTTGCAGCCCATGCGCGCGAGGTCGGTGCCCAGGGCCTGATGGTCATTCCGAGGGTGTTGTCGCGCGGCACGTCGGTGGCTGCGCAGCGTGCCCATTTCGAGGGGGTGCTGGCCGCCGGTGGCGACCTGCCGGCCGTGATCTACAACAGCCCGCACTATGGCTATGAAACCCGGGCCGACCTGTTCTTCGACCTGCGTACGCGCCATCCCAATCTGGTGGGTTTCAAGGAGTTCGGCGGCGCGGCAGCGCTGAGTTATGCCGCCAACCACATCACGAACCGCGGCGACGGGCTGGTCCTCATGGTGGGGGTCGACACCCAGGTGGTGCATGGCTTCGTGAACTGCGGTGCCGTGGGCGCGATCACCGGCATCGGCAACGCGCTGCCGGCCGAGGTGCTGCATCTGGTGGCCCTGTGCCGCGCGGCTGCGCAGGGGGACCCGTTGGCCGAACGGCGCGCGCGCGAGCTCGACCATGCACTGTTCGTGTTGTCCTCGTTCGACGAAGGGGTCGACCTGGTGCTGTACTACAAGCACCTGATGGTGCTGGCCGGCCACCCCGAATTCACGCTGCATTTCAATGCCGCAGACAGCCTGTCCGAGAGCCAGCGCCGCTACACCGATGCGCAGTGGGCGCGGTTCAAGGCCTGGTACGCCCAGTGGTCGGTCGGCGCAGCCTGACCCGGCGTCCGCACCGCCCGCCATTTCCGTGAAGACCGCGCTGGTTGTCGGCGGAGGTTTTGTCGGCGCTGCCTGCGCCTGGCACCTTCAGCGCGTGGGCTACCGCGTCACGCTGCTCGACGCCGGAGATCCGCTGCGTGCAGCCTCCTGGGGCAATGCCGGGCACCTGGCCATCGAGCAGGTCGACCCGCTGGCGTCCGCCGCCAACCTGCGCAGCCTGCCGCGGCGCCTGTTCCTGTTCGGGGGACCGGTGGGCCTGCCGCTTCGGGATGTCGGGGCCTGGTGGCCGTTCGGCATGCGGCTGCTTGCCGCAGCATCACCGCAGCGGTTCGCAGCAGGCCGGCAGGCCCTGTCCGCTCTGCTGGCCCAGGCGATACCAGCCTGGCGGCGCCTGGTGGCGCAGACGGACAGCGCACGGTACCTGCGCGAGGACGGCCATTTCGTTGCCTGGGAATCGGCGCCATCCGCGCAGCGCGGCAAGCGCCACTGGCTGGCTGCCGATGTCGGTGAAGCCCGTGTCGCGCCGGCCTCGCGCGACGAACTGGCGCTGCTGCGCCACCGGTTCAACGGCCGACCGGTGGACGCGGTGCGCTTCCAGCATACCGGCCAGATCCTGGACCTCGGCCCTGCGCGCGAGGGCATCGTCGCGGCCTTGTGCCAGGCTGGCGGCGCGGTGCGGACCGGACAGGCCCGAACGATACCGGTGCAGGGTGGGCGAGCCAGCGTGTCCCTCGACGACGGCAGCACCCTGGATGCCGACCTCGTGCTGGTCGCCGCCGGCGCCGGGTCGGCCGGCCTGTTGCACGCCACCGAGGGCCGCGTGCCCTTGATCGCCGAGCGGGGCTATCACCTGGAGTCGGCGCAGGTGGCGCAGGCAGGCTCCGGCCTGTTGCCACCGGTGGCGTTCGAAGACCGCTCGGTCATCGTCACCAGCTTCGCATCTTCCTTGCGCATTGCGGGCTTCACCGAGTTTTCGCAGATGGCCTCGCCGCCGGATGCGCGCAAATGGCATGCCCTGTCGCGGCATGCCGCTGCCCTGGGTCTGCCCATGGCAGCGGGCGCCAGCCAGTGGATCGGCGCCCGCCCGACCCTGCCCGACTACCTTCCGGCGCTCGGGCGCAGCCGTGCGGCCGGGAACCTGCTGTATGCCTTCGGTCACCAGCATCTGGGCCTCACGCTGTCGGCCATCACCGGGGAACTGGTGGCGGCGTTCGCGGCAGGCCTGCAGACGTCGGCGGATGTGCGGCCCTTCGACCTGCGCCGATTCCAGTAGGCAGGGCAGATGCGCTGGATGTCCTTCCTGTTTCGCAGCCGCCGGCCGCCGAGCGTGGAGCAGAGGGCGCGGCAGCTGATCGCCGCCATCGACGCCGGTGGCCTGCCGCTGAATGCGGCCATCGTCAACGACATCGCGCGCGCCCTCGGTCTCGATGTGTCCTCCCGTGCAAACCTGCAGGACACCATTGCCCGCATCCGCGCGGCCGTTCAGCGACTGCCGCCCTGAGACGCCGATGCGCTAGCATGCTGCCACCCCATCCCACCCTTTGTCTGACTGGACGGAGCGCGCCATGACCCAGCCCCTGCCCGCCGATACCCCTGCTGCGCAAGGCTTGTGCCCCGCGCGCCTCGCGCATGCCGGCGCACTGCTGGCGGCCGAAGTCACCGCCGCGCGCGTGGCGGCCGCCTCGATCCTGGTTGCCCGCAACGGGCATGTCGTGCTGCACGCAGGCTACGGTGCCGCGCCGGACGCCGTGTACCTGCTGGCCTCGATCTCCAAGCCGGTGAATGCGGTCGCGCTGATGCGGCTGGTCGAGCGCGGCCAGGTGTCCCTGGACGACCCGGTGGCCATGTACCTGCCGGAGTTCGCCGGCGCGGAACGGGCGGCAGTGCGCGTGCGCGATCTGCTGACCCACACCTCGGGCCTTCCCGACATGCTGCCGAACAACATCGCCTTGCGGCGCGCACATGCGCCGCTGAGCGCGTTTGTGCAGGGTGCCTGCACCACCCTCCTGCAGTACCCGCCACGCACCGGCTTCGACTACCAGAGCATGGGCACGCTGCTGGCCGGCGAGATCGTGCAGCGCGTGTCCGGCCAGGCCCTTCGCCTGTTCCACCAGCGCGAGATCTTCGATGTGCTGGGCATGCACCAGTCCTCTCTCGGGCTGGGTGGGCGAAGCATCGCCGACACCGTCTGGTGCGAGTACGACAGCAGCCCCGATGTCGACCTGTTTGGCGCCAACACGCCCTACTGGCGAGACATGGGCCACCCCTGGGGCGGCATGCATTCGACCGTGACCGACCTGTCGCTGCTGCTGCAGGCGTTTCTTAACGGTGGTCAGCTGCGCGGCCAGACCCTGCTGGGTCGCGCCACCGTGCAGCGCATGATCAGCGACCAGAACACCGCCATCGGCAAACCCTGGGGCCTGGGCTGGGGCCTGGCCACCAGCCCGGTCTGGGTCTTTTGCGGTGAGCTCGTGTCGCCGCGCACCTTCGGCCACTCCGGCGCCACCGGCACGGTGGCCTGGGCCGACCCGGACGAGCAACTGCAGTGCGTGATCCTCACCTCGCGGCCCACTGTGCATGACGACGGCCGTCTGTTGCGTGTGGTGTCCAATGCGGTTGCCGCATCGCTTCTTCGGTGACCGATCCGCGCGTGCTGGTTGCGGCGCTGGAGCGCCAGGCGGATTCCCGGCGCGTGCCGGTGCGGCTGGCGGGTTTCTCCTTTGGTGGCCTGGTGGCCACGTGGCTGGCGGCCCTGCGTGGCAAGGTCACGCATCTCGCGCTGCTGGGCAGCGCCGGACGTGGCACGACGCGCCGTCCCCGCGGCAAGCTGCTGGACTGGAAGGCCGCCGCCACATCGGGCGACGCCGCTGCACTGGAGACCATCATGCGGCACAACCTCGGCGTGCACATGCTCCATGCCCAGGGCGACGCGATCGACACGCTGGCATTGCATGTGCATACGGTGTCCTGCCTGCACACCCGCTTCCGGAGCCGGCACCTGTCGCTGGGCGCGCAGATCGGCCCCACCCTGGAGGCACTGCCGGCGCGGCTGTGGCTGGCCTGGGGCGCGCATGACGTCACGTCCGACCCGCCGGCCGTGATGCTTACCCTGGCCGCAGGGCATCCGGCGCGCAGCGCCCGTATCATCGATGGCGCAGGCCACTGGCTGCAGTACGAACACGCCGAAACCGTCAACCCGCTGCTGCGTGACTGGCTGCAGTCCTGATCCACTCCCCCATCTCCATTTCGCCCCCCACACCATGAGCCAGTTGTTCACCCCCTTTTCCATCGGCCCGCTGGCCCTTCCCAACCGCATCGTGATCGCGCCGATGTGCCAGTACTCCGCCGACGAAGGCCAGGCCACCGACTGGCATCTCATCCACCTCGGTGGACTGGCGCTGTCGGGCGCCGGCCTGCTGATCCTGGAGGCGACAGCCGTCGAGCCACCCGGGCGCATCACGCTGGGCGACCTGGGCCTGTACAACGACGCCACCGAGTCGGCGCTGGCCCGTGTGCTGTCCAGCGTGCGCAAGGTTTCGCCGATGCCGATCGGCATCCAGCTCGCCCATGCGGGGCGCAAGAGCTCCAGCCGCGTACCCTGGGAGGGCGGCCTGCAGGTCCGCCCCGATGAGCCGGGTGGCTGGCAGTCCGACGCACCCAGCGCAATGCCGCACGGCGCGCAGGAGGCGCCACCGCATGCGCTGGACACCGCCGGTCTGGCACGGGTGCGCCAGGCCTTCGCAGACTGCGCGCTGCGCGCCCACCGGCTGGGGCTGGACCTGATCGAGCTGCACGCCGCCCATGGGTATCTGCTGCACCAGTTTCTCTCGCCGCTGTCCAACCAGCGGGCAGATGCCTATGGGGGGTCACTCCAGAACCGCATGCGTTTCCCGCTCGAGGTATTCGATGCGGTGCGCGCGGTGCTGCCGCCGGATTTCCCGCTGGGTGTGCGGATCTCGGCCACCGATTGGGTGGACGGCGGGTGGGACCTCCCCCAGAGCGTCGCCTTCGCGCAGGCGTTGCATGCGCGCGGCTGCAGTTTCATCCATGTCTCCAGCGGTGGCGTCTCGCCCTTGCAGAAAATCCCGCTGGGCCCGAAGTACCAGGTCGGCTTTGCCGAGACCATCCGGCGCGAGACCGGCCTGCCCACGATGGCCGTGGGCCTGATCACCGACCCGCACGAGGCCGAGGCGATCGTCAGCAGCGCTCAGGCCGACATGGTGGCCCTGGCGCGCGGCATCCTGTACGACCCGCACTGGCCCTGGCATGCCGCCGCGGCGCTCGGCGCGCAGGTGCAGGCGCCCCGGCAGTACTGGCGCGCGCAGCCGCGCGGGGTCTCCGACCTGTTTGCCAACGCCCGCGTCGGTCAGCGCTGAGCCTCTGGCGGCCAGAAGCGGCAGGACACCCCGTGCCCCGGGCCGATCCAGTGCCAGTGGCGCGTGCCGGTGGCTGCATGGTGCTCGCCAAAGCGGCAGGTCTCGCCGCTGTCGCGGTGGGCATGGAAGTCCAGCTCCGAGGGCGCGCGTGCCAGGCGTTCGCGTTGCAGGGCCGGGTCGGGCACGGGCACTGCATCGAGCAGTGTGCGGGTGTAGGGGTGCGCCGGTGATTCGAAGACCTGCTGCGCCGTGCCAAGCTCGACGATCTGCCCGCCGAACATCACGGCCACCCGGTGCGCCACATGCCGCACCATGGCCAGGTCATGGGCGATGAACAGGTAGGACAGGCCCAGGCGTTCCTGCAGCGACCTGAGCAGCGCCACGATCTGGGCCTGCGTGCGCACGTCGAGCGCCGAGACCGGCTCGTCGCAGACCACGAAGTCCGGGTTGACCGCCAGTGCGCGCGCAATCACGATGCGCTGGCGCTGCCCGCCGGAAAATTCATGCGGGTAACGCCGCACCACATCGGGATCGAGGCCGACGTAGGTGAGCAGCTCGGCCACGCGCTGCGGCATCTGCGCCTCGGGCACCGAGCGGTGGACCCGCAGCGGCTCGGTCAGCGTGGCGCCCACGCTCATGCGCGGGTTCAGGCTGGAATAGGGGTTCTGCAGCACGAACTGCATGTGCCGGCGCATCTGGCGCAGCTCCCCCCGGGGCAGCGTGGTCAGCTCGCGTCCGAGCAGCTGCACCGAACCGCCGCTCACCGGCTGCAGCTGCAGGATGGCCCGCCCGGTGGTGGTCTTGCCCGAGCCCGATTCGCCGACCAGCCCGAGCGTCTCGCCGCTGCGGATGTCGAAAGAGACCTTGTCCACCGCCTGCACCGGCCCCTTGCCGCGCCGGGCCGGGAACACGACCGACAGGTCCTGGACAGACAGCAGCGGAGCGGTCGGGGCTGTCATGCCGGCCTTGTCGCGCTGTCCAGCCGAGGCACGGCGTCGAGCAGTGCCCGGGTGTAGGCATGCCGGGGGGCCGCAAACAGCGTGTCCACCGGGCCGGACTCGACGATCTCGCCGTCCAGCATCACATAGACCCGCTCCACCATGCCGGCGATCACGCCGAAGTCGTGCGTGATGAGCATCAGCGCCATGCCCAGCTCCTGGCGCAGTCGCATCAGCAGCCGCAGGATCTGCGCCTGCACCGTCACGTCCAGGGCGGTGGTGGGTTCATCGGCGATCAGCAGGTCCGGCTCGCAGGACACCGCCATCGCGATCATCACCCGCTGGCGCATGCCGCCCGAGAACTGGTGCGGGTAGTCGTCCACGCGCCGTGCCGGATCGCGGATGCCCACCAGGCGCAGCAGATCGACCGTGCGCTTTCGCGCTGCCTGCGCGGACGCGCCGGTGTGCCGGCGCAGCATGTCGTCGATCTGTGCGCCGACACTCATCACCGGGTTGAGCGAACTCATCGGGTCCTGGAACACCATGGCGATGCGCCGGCCGCGGATGTCGCGCATCTGTGCCTCCGGCAGTTGCAGCAGGTCCTGCCGGCGGTAGTGGATGGCGCCGTCGAGCTGCAGCGAGGAGCCCTCGGGCGCCAGGCGCAGGATGGCCCGCGCGGTGACACTCTTGCCGCAGCCGGACTCGCCCACGAAACCGACAGCCTCACCGGGCGCGATGTCGAACGAGATGCCCTTCACGACCCTGGACGTGACGCCCTCGCGGGTGAAACGCGCGCCCAGCCCGCGCACCTGCAGCAAGGGTTCGGCATGCGCCATCAGCGGCTCCCCACGTCCAGCACCTCGCGCAAGCCGTTGGCCAGCACGATGAAGGTCATGGTGGCGAACACGATGGCTGCCGCAGGGCCGATCACGGTCAGCGGCGCGAGCTCCATGAACTGGCGTGCCTCGGACAACATGCCGCCCCAGTTCGGATCGGGCGGTGGCGGGCCGATGCCCAGGAAGGACAGGGCGGTGACGGTGAAGATGGTGTTGGCCAGCGTCAGGCTGGTCTGCACCAGGATGGGCGAGATCACCATCGGCAGCACATGCCGGGTCGCGATCGCGAATTCGTCCACGCCCACGCTGCGCGCCGCCTCGACATGGTCCCAGCGCTTGACGCTGAGCACCGGCCCGCGCACCACCCGCGCCAGGGTGGGCGTGTACACGATGGCAATGGTCAGGATCAGGTTGGGCACGGTGGGCCCCAGCGCGGCCACGACGGCAATGGCCAGCAGGAACACCGGGAACGCGAAGATGATGTCCAGCGTACGCATGATGAGCTCATCCACCAGGCCGCCGACGTAGCCCGACAGCAGTCCCAGTACCAGGCCGGCCGCGACCGCGATCGACACCGCCACGAAGGTGATCAGCAGCGTGGTGCGCCCGCCGATGATGAGCCGGCTCAGCACGTCGCGGCCGATGGAGTCGGTGCCCAGCCAGTGTGCGGCGCTGGGGCCGGCCAGCGAGTCTGGCGAGGTGGTGGCGGCGCCGTGGGGCGCGATCAGCGGCCCGAACAGCGTGACGACCAGCATGCCCACCAGCATCGCCAGGCCCAGCGCCAGCAGCACGCGGCCGCGGGCACGTGGGCGCCGGGGTTCAGCCGCATCAGTCATACGAGACCCGGGCATCCACCCGTGCATAGGCGATGTCGACCAGCACGTTCATCAGCAGCACGATCGTCGCCGCCACCAGCACGATGGCCTGGATCACCGGATAGTCGCGGTTGCTGATCGAATCGAACAGGTATTGCCCCATGCCGGGGATGGTGAAGATGGTCTCGATCAGGATGCTGCCGCCCAGCAGCGAGGCCAGCTGCAGGCCGGTCACGGTGATGACCGGCGTGAGCGCATTGCGCACCAGGTACTGCAGCAGGATGGTGCGCCGGTGCAGGCCCTTGGCGCGGGCCACCATCACGAAGTCCTGGCTGGAGACCTCGAGCACCGCGGCGCGGGTGTTCTCGGAGATCGTCACCGACACCGCCAGCGCCAGGGAAATGGCCGGCAGCAACAGGCTGCCGAGGTTGGCCAGCGGGTCGGTGAGGAAAGGCGTGTAGTTGAAGATGCCGATCTCGGGGAAATACAGCCCGGCCAGCAGCACGATCAGGGTGGCCACCACGAAGTTGGGCACGGCCAGCATCAGGCCGTTGAGGCCACGCACCACCCAGTCGGTGCGCCCGCGCAGCCGGGCCGACAACAGGCCGCTGGTGGCCCCCATCAGCATGGCCAGCAGGCCGGCCATCAGCGTCAGCTGCGCGGTGACGGCCAGGCGCGGCAGGAGCTCGCCCAGCACCGGCTTGTGGGTCACGAAGGAGTCGCCGAAGTCGCCGCGCAGGATGCGGCCGAGCCAGTGCAGGTATTGTTCCCATACCGGCCGGTCCAGGCCCAGGCTGCGGCGGATCGTCTCCAGCGCCTCCGGGGTCAGCTCGGTGGTGCCGGCCGATGCCTGGGCGAAGTCACCCGGCAGGGCCCGCATCAGCACGAAGGCCACCACCGACACGCCCAGCAGGATCGGCAGCATCCATGCCAGGCGCACCAGCACCACGCGGGCCATGTTTTACTTGTCGATCCAGGTGGTGCGCACGAAGGTGCGGATGTTGGCCGCCAGCGCGACATAGCCCTTGACGTACTTCCACCAGGCTTCCCAGCGCAGCGGGTACTGGTAGATCTGCAGGATGTAGACCTGGTCGGCGATGTGTTTCTGGATCTGCTGGTAGGCCGCGGCACGCTTGGTGTTGTCCAGGATGGAGCGGGCGTCCTCGATCATCTTGTCGAGTTGCGTGTCGGCCATGCCGATGCCCTTGCCCTGCGCGCCGGTGGAGAGCAGCCGGGAGACG
>JBIKTP010000523.1:0-3096 GCA_044348035.1 Burkholderiaceae bacterium | reverse complement strand
GTCCGGCGCTGCCCAGTCGTTCAGGTATTCGGTGGCCGCTTTCGGATAGGCGTCGGGCCCCAGCTGCTCGCGCAGGGCGAACAGCTCGTCTTCCAGCGCTTCGGCAAGGTCTGCCGCAGCCATCACGCGCACGTTGGGCGCCACGAATACCCGCCGCAGGAAGCTGGCCGCCAGCGGTGCATGGGGCGATGCCAGCAGCCGCCAGGCCGGGTGGCGATCGCGCAATGCAGCGAGGGTGGTGTGGTCCATGGATGTGGGTTATTGAGGGTCAGCCCAGGGTGACGGCAGTATCGCCCAGCATCTGTGCAGGGTGTTGGATGGCTTGCAGGGACAAACGCAGGCGCGGCACTGATGGCGCTCCGATGGCTGGGTACCTGGCTGCGCGCAGTCTGCGTTGGCAATGGTGTGTGAATGGCGAATACTGCCATGCTCGAATATTCATTCCATAATTTATTAAATTGGCGAAAAAAATCGTGATAGACAGTTGATAAATAATGATTTTGGCTAAACAACAGTTCTTAAATAGATTCAGATATCCATTCAATTATTGATTCAAACCAGGAGCCATGACGCACTCAGCCCCCACCGAACCCGCACTTTTCCAGGTCCTGCGCAGCCTGGGCGGCCACGCGGGCGGCAGCCAACTCCAGCAGCGACTGGGCATCAGCCAACCCAGCCTGTCGCGCCTGCTGAGGCCCCACATAGCCAGCGGACAACTGGTCGCGGTGGGCGCTGCGCGGGCGCGGCGCTACCTGCTGCCGCGCGAGGTGGAAGGAGTCGGCCGCCAGGTGCTCATCCACGAAGTGACGCCCCAGGGCGGGTTGAATCTGTTCGGGACGCTCCATGCGGTGGTGGGCGGCGGTTACTGGATGGACGAGGCCGACAAGGCGCATGGCAGCAGCGCTTTCCACGACAGCCTGCCGTGGTTTCTTTTCGACATGCGGCCCCAGGGCTTCATGGGGCGTGCGTTCGT
The DNA here is from genome assembly GCA_044348035.1 of Burkholderiaceae bacterium. GTDB lineage: Bacteria > Pseudomonadota > Gammaproteobacteria > Burkholderiales > Burkholderiaceae_C > CAISIP01. Next base: position 2,123 of record JBIKTP010000523.1, on the reverse strand, counting down.
GGCGGCGCATCCTGCGCTGAAGCTTCCCTCCAACCACCCGCACTGGACCGACGATCACATTCTGAAAGCGCTCGTCCACGCCGGAGAGGACCTGCCCGGCAGCCTCGTGGTAGGCGCTGCAGCGTTCGACCGGTTCCTGAGTTTGCCGGTCCCGCAGCGCACCCACGCACCGGTGGTGGACAGGCCTGCAACGCAGTACCCCGTACTTGCGATGCAGGCCCTTGGGCAAACCCATATCGGTTCCAGTGCGGGTGGCGAACAACCCAAGTTCAGCGCGATGCGCGAAGGGCATCCGGTGCTGGTGAAGTTTTCTCCGGCGGGCGAGGGCCCAGCGGCCCGGCGCTGGCGTGATCTGCTGGTGTGCGAGTCGCTCGCGCTGTACACCCTGGCGGGCGCCGGCATCAGCGCCGCGCATACGGTGCTGGTCGAGGCCGAAGGCCGGGTGTTCCTGGAGAGCCGCCGGTTCGACCGCACGCCCCAAGGCGGGCGCGTGGGTATGGTGTCGCTGGGTGTGTACGACCGGCAGTACATCGGCCAGGGAAGCAGCTGGGCCGATACCGCAGCGCGCGCCGACCGGGCCGGCCCCGAGCGCTTGAGCGCATCCGACGTTGACACCCTGCGGCTGCTGGATGCGTTTGGCGCCCTGATCGCCAACACCGACCGGCACCACGGCAACATCGCGTTGCTGCTGGACGACCACCGCTGGCGGCTTGCGCCCGCCTATGACATGCTGCCCATGCTCTATGCCCCCGTGGCCGGCGAGGTGGTGCCTCGCGATTTTGCCGCCCATCCGCCGCGCCCCGGCGTGTTGACTCTTTCGGTGTGGCAGCGCGCTCGCGCGCTGGCCATGTGCTTCTGGCAAACGGCAGCGGCAGACGGGCGATTGAGCGACGACTTCCGTGGCATTGCGCTGGCAAATGCAGCGTTGGTTGCGGCTTTGTGAAGGTGGTGTAACAGGACCCTTTGAGGCTTCGGTTTCCAATGAGCGGAGCCTGGACGATCAAATAGATGTGGGGCTCATCGCCGTTGGTCCCGCGTCGGTCATGCGGAGGGGCAGGGCGCACTTGGATTTGCACCCGGCCGGCTTCGGTACACCACCACCGGCACCCCCTGCGCCTCCGCCTCGGCGCGCTCCCGCTGCGCCTGCGCGGCCACGCCCGGCTTCATGCGCCCCACCACATGCATCTCGCAGGGCTTGCAGTCAAAGCGCAGTGTCAGCTTCTCGCGCCCGTTGACGAGTTGCAGCGGCTCGGCGCGCACGGTGCCCTGCACGCCGGTGACGCCCTTGGCCTGCTTGGGGCACAGGCTCAGCGAGAAGCGCACGCAGTGCTTGGTGATCATCAGGCTGACTTCACCCGGCTCCTCGATCGCCTCGTAGGCGGGCGCGATCAGCTGCACGCCATGGCGCTCGTAGAAGCGTCGCGCGGCGCTGTTGAGCACGTTGGCCAGGTAGCTCAGGTGCTGCTCGGGGTAGGGCGCGGGCGGCTCGACGGGCTCGGCCCGCGCCAGACGCTGCAGGCTGTGCAGTCGGTGGGCTTCCAGGGCCTCGACCGCATCCCGGCGCAAGGCGTTGAGCACCGAGGCCGGCACGAAGTGGCCCGCGATGCCGTCGACATCGACCGCGATGGCTTCGAAGATCGTGGCGCCCAGGCGGCCGAGCTGCTCGCGGGCGCTGCGGGCGGCCTGCGCGGCATCGTCTGCCGGCTGCGGTGGGTGGGCGTGGCGGGCGGTACCGGTGCAGCCGTCCTCGTCCGTCAGTGTGAGCACCAGTTGGCTGCCGGCACGGCCAAGGGTCTGCGTGGCCAGGCGCATCCAGACACCGATGCGCCGCTCGGCCGAGGGTTTGTCCAGCTGCCGCTGCCAGAGGGCATCCCGGTTGCGGTTGACGGTCACGCCGCGGCGCAGGTCCTTGAGGCCGGCCACCGGGTCCTTGGGGAACACGCGCCAGCGGCCGGCCTTGGCGTCCAGCGCCTCGGCACGGTTGATGGCCAGGCCGGCCAGCTCTTTCTGCAGGTCGTAGTAGCACAGCCCGTCGCCGTTGTGCAGGGCCTGCGCGGGGTCGTCCAGGCGCAGCTCGACCCAGTCCGGGCCGACGCGCTCGACTAAGCCGATGGTCTGGCCGG
>JBIKTP010000521.1:0-3098 GCA_044348035.1 Burkholderiaceae bacterium | reverse complement strand
CAAAGCCGCATAGTGCCCGTCGCGGGCCAGCAGTTCGTCGTGGGTGCCGGTCTCGACGATCTGTCCCTGGTCCAGCACGATCAGCCTGTCCAGCCGGGCGATGGTCGACAGCCGGTGGGCAATCGCGATCACCGTCTTGCCGTCCATCAGACCGAGCAGCTGTTCCTGGATCGCCTGCTCCACCTCGCTGTCCAGCGCCGAGGTGGCCTCGTCCAGGACCAGGATCGGCGCATTCTTCAGCACCACACGCGCGATCGCGATACGCTGGCGCTGGCCGCCGGAGAGCTTGACGCCGCGTTCGCCGGCATGGGCTTCGTAGCCCTCGCGTCCCTTCCAGTCCCGAAGCTCCAGGATGAAGTCATGGGCGTGCGCCTTGCGGGCAGCAGCCTCGACCTCTGCATCGCTGGCGGTGGGCTGGCCGTAGCGGATGTTGGCCGCGATCGAGCGGTGCAAGAGCGAGGTGTCCTGCGTCACCATGCCGATCTGGGCGCGCACGCTGTCCTGGGTTGCCAGGGCGATGTCCTGCCCGTCGATCAGGATGCGCCCGCCCACCGGCTCGAAGAACCGCAGCAACAGGTTGACCAGCGTGGACTTGCCTGCGCCCGAGCGCCCGATCAGGCCGATGCGCTCGCCAGGCCGGATCGTGAAGTCGATGCCCGACAGCACCGGCCGCTGCGGGTCGTAGGCGAACTGCAGTTGCTCGAAGCGGATCTCGCCGCGCGTGACCGTCAGGGGCTGCGCACCCGGGCGGTCGGTCATCGCCAGGGGGACGGCAATGGTCTCCATGCCTTCCTGCACCACGCCGATGTTCTCGAAGATGCCGGCGACCTCCCAGGAGACCCAGCCCGCCGCGCTGGTGATCTGCCAGGCCAGCGGCAGGGCCATCGCGAACACGCCGACTTCCAGCCGCTGCGCCTGCCACAACCACAGACCGACCGCCGCGGTGGCCACCAGCAGCAGGGCGTTGAGCATCCACAGCGTCCAGATGAACTGGGTCACCAGCCGCATGTGGCGCGCAATGGCCTGCTGGTGCGCGTCGAGCACCTCCTGCACATGGCGGTCTTCGTCGCTGGGCCGCGCGAACAGCTTCACGGTCAGGATGTTGGTGTAGGTGTCCACCACGCGGGCCACGACCCGCGAGCGCACCTCGGAGCTGGCCTTGGACAGGTCGCGCATGCGCGGCACGAAATGGCGCAGGAACAGCACATAGCCGGCAAACCAGCACACCGTGGGCAGCGCCAGGCGCCAGTCGGCCATCCACAGCAGGCCGATGGTCGTGACACCGTAGACCAGGATGTACCAGACGGCGCGCACGCCCGAGACCGCGCTTTCGCGCAGCGCATTGCCGGTCTGCACCACGCGGTTGGCGATGCGCCCGGCAAAGTCGTCCTGGAAGAACGGCCAGCTCTGGCGCACCACATGCCAGTGGTTCTGCCAGCGCACCATGCTGGTCACACCCGGCATCACGGCATTGAAGCGCAGCAGGCTGTCAAACAGCAGGATGGCCGGGCGCGCCACCAGCATGAAGACCAGCATGCCCAGCAGCATCGGCGTGGCCTCGTGCAGCGCGGCGGCGCGGTCAGTGGCGGTCATCAGCGACACCAGCCGGCCGATCAGCACCGGGGTGACGGTGTCGCTCAGCGCCACCAGCAGGCAGCTCAGCAGCATGCCCAGGAACAGGCGTCGGGTCTGGCGGATAAAGTGCCAGTAGAAGGCCAGCAGGCCGGCCGGCGGAGCGCCCCGGGGTGGCTGCGCGGTGGCCCGCACCTGCGACTCGAAGACACGGAACAGGGCATCGAACATGCGACCACTGTAGCGGAGCGCTGGCTAGAATCGCGGACCAGCACCGGAGACACCCCATGACCGAGCCCGCAGCACCGAAGGCCTTCGCATCGCAGGCCGATCTGGCCGACAGGAAGGTCAGCTTCGAGCAGCTCAGCGCCCATTGCTGGGCCTACACCGCCGAGGGCGACCCCAACTCGGGTGTGGTGATCGGCGACAGGTACATCCTTGTCAGTGATGCCACGGCCACCCCGGCCATGGCGCGCGACCTGATCGCCTGCATCCGCACGGTGAGCGACAAGCCCATCAAGTATGTGCTGCTGACCCACTACCACGCGGTGCGGGTGCTGGGCGCCAGCGCCTTCTTCCAGGCCGGCTGCTCGGAGATCATCGCCAGCCAGGGGACGCTGGACCTGATCCGCGAGCGTGGCGAGCAGGACATGCACAGCGAGATGGAGCGGTTTCCGCGCCTGTTCCGCAATGCCGAGTCGGTGCCGGGGCTCACCTGGCCCACACTCGTCATCGGGGGCGGGGACCCTGCCCGTGGCGAGGCACCGGGCCGCCTGACGCTCGACCTGGGCGGTGTGGCGGTGGAGATCTGGCACCCCGGCCCCGGGCACACGCGCGGCGACACCATCGCCTGGGTGGCGCAGGAAAAGGTGCTGTTCAGTGGTGATCTGGTCGAGTACAACGCCGGCGTCTATACCGGCGATGCCCACCTGGAAGAATGGCCCGCCACCATCGAGGCCCTGCGGGCCCTGGGCGCAGAGGCCATCGTGCCGGGGCGCGGCGAGGCGATGAAGGGCCGGGCGGACGTGGACAAGGCGCTCGACTACACCCGGCAGTGGGTCCAGACATTGTTTGCCAGCGCCCGGGAGGCGGCGGCCGCCGGCATGGACCTGTCGCAGGCCATGGCGCATGTGCGCAGCCACATGGATCCTGTCTTCGGACATGTGTTCATCTACGAACACTGCCTGCCTTTCGACGTCACGCGGGCCTACGACGAGGCCCGCGGCATCAAGCACCCGCGCATCTGGACCGCGCAGCGCGACAAGGAGATGTGGGCAGCGCTGCAGGCCTGAGCCACGGGCTGCGGTGCGGTGCCGACATAGGTAGCTGCGCCCTGCGGGCTGCGGTGCCGAGCACCTTCGGGCGGCCGTGCGGTGCTCAACCCGCCAGGTGCCCCGAGAGGTGGCGCGCCATCGGTGGCAGCACCGACACCTTCTGCACCAGTTCGCGGATGGTCTGGCAATGGGTCTTCATGCGGATGCTGCGCAGCTGGGTACGGACCGTCGAGATCTGCACACCGTGCCGGG
>JBIKTP010000044.1:0-9582 GCA_044348035.1 Burkholderiaceae bacterium | reverse complement strand
GACGCAGGTATTTGACCCAGCTCACCCCCTGGATGCCGGGCACCACCAGGCGCAGCGGATACCCGTTTTCGGGCCGCAGCATCTCGCCGTTCTGACCGTAGGCCACCAGGACTTCGCCCGACAGGATCTGGCTCATCGGAATGGTGCGCGTCATGGAGGAACCGTCTGCACCCTCGGCCAGGACAAACTTGCCCTTCTTGAGATCGGCGCCCGCCATCTCGAGGATCGTGATCAGGGGCACCCCGGTGAACTCGCTGCATGACAACATGCCATGGCTGTACTGCGCGGTGGGAACGGCAACATTGCCCCATTCCATGCCGGTGTTCGCACCGCACTCGATGAAATGGAAGCGCGAAACCGATGGCAGGCGCATGATTTCGTCCACGGTGAAGACCTTGGCGGCCTTCACCATGCCGGGATCGGAGCCGTTCACCATCAGCCGGTGTTTGGAGGGGTCGATATCCCACCAGCCTTGGTGATGCCGCTCGAAGTGCAGTCCGCTGGGCGTCACGATGCCGAACATCGACTGGAGCGGCGCAAACGACACCGAAGACTGGGTTGTCTGGGTCAGACCGGGGCTTTGCCGACGCTGCAGATTGGATTCGTACTGCGAGGGTTTTCCGTAACCTTCGGTCGACACGCCCTGGCCCAGCCCCCGGGTGTGCTCGGGCAACTCGAGGATGGCCGGATCGCCGCCGGATGCCGGAACCGGATTGGCCTGCGCGACTGCCATCGGCGCAGCCACACCTGCAGCTGCCGCGGCGAAAGCCGATCGGATGAAATTGCGCCGCCCTGCCTTCGCTTCGCGAAACACGGTCTTGACGCCATCGGCATCCAGAAATCCTTCTGGCGCTCGACGCAACCTGCCTGCGCCCGGATCATCGGTGTTCACACTGTCTCCTTCTGCGGCCCTGGCTGAGGCGGGAGGCCCCGCACCTGCTGCAGCCAATAAATCGATAACTCAACATATTTGCATGTACGAATATATTGGAATGCGAGCTCCATGGCACTAGGGTTTTCCCTAGTGTGCGGCAAAAATCAGGGAAACCGGTAGAAGTCGCGATTCAGGACGGCGGCCACGGCTGTCACCTCGTCAGGGAACAGGGACAGCCGCAATTCGGTATTGCACTGCTCCACCATGCCACGCAGAAAGCCGGCGGTGTTGATGCGACCTGTCGGGCGGTAGATGGCCGAGCCGTCGCCGCCGACCTTGCTGCGGTGGCACGCGACGCATCGATGTTCGGCTATCAGTTGTGACCCCAGCGCAAGGTCCGCTCCCGCGAAAATGCTGGCACCCTGGCCCCAGGCCGGCGCATGCGCGAGGCTGGCCGCGAGAAGAATGGGCACGAACGGGAATCGCATGGGTCAACCTTTCCGGCAAGCTGTCAAAACAGTCTGGGGCATGGTACCGTAACACTTGCAGGAGACAAGCCCCATGGAATTCCACCGTGAATGCAACGCGTCCGGATTGTTGTGCCCCTTGCCCATCATCAGGACCAAGAAGGCGCTGACCGCCATGGCCAGTGGTGAGGTTCTGCGCGTGGTCGCCACGGACCCAGGCCTGCTCAGGGACATGCCCACGCTGACGCAGAAAACCGGCGACACGCTGCTCGAGCATGCGCGCGAGGGCAATACCTTCGTGTTCTACCTGCGCAAGTCCTGAGGTTGCGGGTGATGCAGGTGGCCCCATGACGCCGACCACCACGGTTCTTCTTGGCGGGTGGGGCGTCGCCTTCGTGTTTGGTGCCGTTGTCAGCCGCAGCAACTTCTGCACCATGGGCGCTGTCGCGGACGTGGTCAACATGGGCCACTGGGGGCGTGCGCGCTCCTGGATGCTGGCGCTGGGGGTGGCCGTTCTCGGCGCCAACCTGATGGTTCTCGCGGGGTGGATCGACCTTTCGCAATCGGTCTACCACCGGCCGGTGGTGCCCTGGTTGTCCCTGGTGCTGGGCGGCGCGGTATTCGGCGTTGGCATGACGCTGGCGGGCGGCTGCCCGAGCCGCAATCTGGTTCGCCTGGGCCAGGGGAGCATGCGCTCCCTGGTCGTGCTGGTGTTCCTTGGCGTATCTGCGTACATGGCGCTCAAGGGCGTTTTCGCGCAGTGGCGTGCCCACTACCTTGATCCTGTCGTGCTGGACGTATCCAGCCTGGGCCTTCGTACCCTCAGCCTGCCCAGCCTGTTGTCAAGGAGCACGGGGTGGTCGCTGGAACAGGCCGTGCTGGTCAGCCTCGCAGTGGTCGCCGGTGCGCTGCTGGCCTTCGTGTTGCGGGACCGTGCATTCCGTGGGCAAACCATGCAACTGGCCAGCGCAGTCGTGCTCGGCTTGTTGATCTGCGCCGGCTGGTTCGTCACCGGCCACCTCGGATACGGCGAGAACGAAGAGACACTGGAAACCGTCTACTTCGCCACCAACACCCGCACACTCGAGTCCCTCACCTTCGTCGGTCCGGTGGCTTACTCATTGGAGCTGCTGATGCTCTGGAGCGACAAGTCCCTGCGCGCCACCTTCGGCATCATGACCGTGCTCGGTGCGTTCATGGGGTCCCTCGCCATGTCCCTGCACCAGAAGTCGTTTCACCTCGAAGGCTTCGCATCCACGCAAGACCTGGGGCGCCACCTGACCGGCGCCGTGCTCATGGGAGTCGGTGGGGTCACATCGATCGGTTGCACCATCGGACAAGGATTGTCCGGCCTGTCCACGCTCGCGCCTGCCTCACTGCTGGCGGTGGCAGGCATCGTCGCCGGCTCGGCACTCACGATGAAGTGGATGGCGCGCGACGACAGCTAGATGCGGGATGCGGACTTGTGTGCTCAAATATCAGCACATAATGATTTAAGGAGACTGGCATGTTGAATCACCGCACATGGCTCGCCGTGCTTCTGGCGGGCATGATGAGCTTCGCCGCAATGGCGCAGGACAAGGTCGTCTACCACATCGACGAAGCCGCGACGCAGGCAACCAAGGGGCTGCGAAACATTCGCAACCACCTCGATGTGGCGCCTGACACGCGCATTTCCGTGGTGACCCATGCAAACGGCGTGGATTTCCTGCTCGAAGGCGCGCGTGACCCGAAGGACCCCAATGTTGACTACGGGTCGCTGGTGAGTGCGCTGAAAGCGCGCGGCGTGACTTTCGAAGTGTGTGAGATCACCCTGCGCAACCGCAGCCTGAAAAAGGAACAGTTCAACATGGACGCCATCTTCACGCCCTCGGGGGTGGCGCGCATCGCGCGCCTGCAAAGCCGCGAGAACTTCGCGTATATCAAGCCATGAAGACCGTGCTTCGCGCACGCCGCTGACAGCGCCGGCCGCAGCTCCGACGATGAAGCGCCAGGCTGGCGCCTTCACCCCAGGGCATTGCGCGCTGTGGTGAGCCGTTCCTCCAGGTAGGCACCGTAGAAGTCGGGCATGCCGGCACCGACCAGTCTCTCTGCCACCTCGACGCCACCGCGACCAAAAAAGAGCACGGTAGGGGCCATGCGCACACCCCAGGCGCGGACCTGCGCATCATGGGTGCGCACCACACCGGCGAAATCACGCATGGATCGTGCACTGCGCATGTCGACCTGGACTACCGGCAATGCCTGCTCGCGCGACAGCGGCAACAGATAGTGTTCACGCGCGACCCTGCAGAACGGACAACCATGCAGGCTGACCATCACCACCAGCGGCTGGCCCTTGCCAAGGGCCTGCTGGAGATGCTGTTGCAATGCCGTGGCCATGGGCAAACCACCGGATTCGGCGTGAAGCGGCATGGCTGCGGCTGCCAGGCCCGCCAGCAGGAGTTTGCGGCGGACCGGCAGCTGCACCTGGCGGAGAACCGTTTTCATCGGGCCTCCTGCTCCATCAGCAGATAGGTGTTGTAGGCGTTCATGCGGTTGGCGACACGAAAGAGTGGCAACTTTTCGAAACGGCTCCAGTCGGCGGCCTTGTAGGCATCTTCGAAAGGATCCAGATTTCGCGCTGCAGCACCCATGGTGGCACGAAGGTGCAACAGATAGTCGCGCGTGAGTTGCATGTCCTCGCGGGCCGACTTCGTCAGCGGGCCATGGCCGGGCACGACCACGGCGGCATCGAACCCGAGCAGCACCTCCATGGCCTTGATCCACTGCTTGCTGTCCGCCTGCCCCACGAACGGAATGCGGCCCCGAAACACCAGGTCTCCGGCGAACAGCAGTCGGCGATCGGGAAGGAAGACCACGAGGTCCTCCGGCGTGTGGGACGGGCCCACATGCCGGATGTCGAAACGCACGCCACCAATGGTCAGTACCCGGTCGCTCTCCAGCCAGTCATCGGCATCCACGAGCCGGGTCTGCGCATCGACCCACGGCGCGAGTTCCTGGCGGGACGCGTCCAGACGCAAACGCGCGTTGTCGGACTGGAGATACTCGCGCGCCCGGGCATGCGCGACGATCCGGGCGCCGGCAGACTTGAAGACCTGCAAGCCATAGATATGGTCGGCATGGTAATGGGTGACGATCACATGGCTGATCGGCAGGGGCGTGTGCTTGCGGATCTCGGCAATCAGGCGTTGCGCCAGCGCAGGCGAGCCCAGTGCGTCGATCACGACAACGCTGTTCGCAGTGACCACGAACCCTGCATTCGAGATGAAGTTCTGGTTGGCCGGGGATCCCAGGGCCGACAAGCCCTGGACATACCACGCGGACGGTGCGACCTTTTCGGCGTTCATCGCGCTTGCGGGCGGGGCCTGGGCAAAGGCTGCAGGCACCACGACGAGACAACCCAGACAGATCCGCAGGACGCGCAAACCAAGGGCCAGTTTGCCAACCCTGATCGACGTCAACAGGAACGCGGGAATCTTCATTATGATCCGTATATAAGCACAAAATGAATTATTGAGGCACTCCTTGGATTTTGCAAGCACTCTGGAGCACTGGGGTGACCGCTCGGTGCTGGCCGCTGGCGGTCTGGTGATCGGTGGTTTCTTCGGCTTTTTCGCGCAGCGCGCGCGTTTCTGCCTTCGAGCGGCGGTCATCGAGTTCTGGCGCGGGCAGTTCGGCGAGAAGCTCGCCGTGTGGCTGCTGGCGTTTGCAAGCTGCGTGGTGGCCGTCCAGTTGCTGTCACTGAGCCACCTGCTCGACACCAGCAATGCCAGGCAGATTGCGGCGCGCGGCAGCCTGTCGGGCGCCTTGATCGGGGGGTTGCTGTTCGGGGCCGGGATGATCATGACACGCGGTTGCGCGAGCCGCTTGCTGGTGCTGTCCGCCAACGGAAATCTGCGGGCCCTGCTCTCGGGTCTGATATTTGCGGTGGTGGCGCAGGCGTCCCTGTCCGGTGCGCTCGCCCCCCTTCGCAACGCCATCAGCGGCTGGTGGACCGTCGACGCCGGTCCCAGCCGGGACCTGCTGGCGCTGACCGGAATCGGCGTGACAGGCGGTCTTGTGGCGGGGTTGGTCTGGCTGGCAGCGGCGGTGTTCTTCGCCATACGCAGCGGATGGGGCGCGTGGAAGTGGATCGGTGGTGTCGGCACCGGCGTGGCCGTGGCAGCTGCCTGGTGGTTCACGTCGCTCGTGGCCAGGAACTCTTTCGATCCGATCCAGATTCAGGGGCTGACATTCAGCGGCCCGTCGGCCGAATGGCTGATGCGCATTCTGGCTGCGCCCGCACCTGCCATCGGATTCGACTTCGGCCTGTTGCCCGGCGTGTTTGCCGGCGCCTTGCTGGGCGCATGGGTGGGTCGTGACTTCAAGCTGGAAGGTTTCTCCGACGGCTACAGCATGCGCCGCTACATCGCCGGTGCCGTGCTGATGGGTTTCGGTTCCATGCTGGCGGGCGGATGTGCCGTGGGTGCAGGCATGACGGGTGGGTCCATCTTCGCGCTCACGGCATGGCTGACACTGGTCGGCATGTGGGTCGGTGCCGGCATCACCGACCGGCTGATGGACCATCCTTCAGCGACCAGCAAGCCGGACCTTGACCTCGCCATCGCCCCGGCGCGCTGAATCCGGGTGCCACGTGCTTCGTGCAGCCGGTCCGCACGACCGTGACAGCCGCCGCCACCAGGAACCGTTCGCGGACTACTTGCCGCCCAGATACTGCGCCACGGCGGCCATTTCCAGGGGGGTCATCTTGCTGACAATGGCATGCATGACTGCAGTGTCATTGTTCCGCTCCCGGGTGTTGAACTGCTTGAGCTGGGTTTCGGTGTAGACCGGATACTGGCTGGCAAGCCGCGGAAGGGTGGCGGTGCCCAGGGCCTCGGGGCCGTGGCAGCCCGCGCAGGCCGGAACCCCGCTGAATTTGTTGCCCTGGTGGTAGATGTACTTGCCCACCGCCGCCAGGTCCGGCTCCTTGACGGGCTCCTTCACGACGGCCATCTTCTCGAAATAGCGCCCCAGTGCGACCATCTCGTCCGCCGTGAGCTTGGCCACCATGTCTGCCATCGCGGTGCTCTTGCGCTTGCCGGCCTTGAAGTTGGCGAGTTGTTTCGCCGTGTACTCCCAGTGCTGCCCCGCGAGCTTCGGAAACAGTTCGCTGGAAGACTCACCTTCGGCACCGTGACACACGAAACAGACGCCGGAGACGATCTTCTTGGCACGGGCCTCGTCGGCCTGTGCTGCCACCGTCCCCCCAAACACCGCGCCGACGCACAGCACCAGCGTGCGCAGCCCCCACCGGACACTCAGCCATTGATCCATCGCACTACCACTCCATGCCGGGGCGGCAACCCGCATTCGCCAGGTCACCTGCCTGTTGCCTCATGCCAGCGAATCCGCCCAGATGTTGAGCGCCCACGACCACGCATACCTGCCCTCCAGCTCGTTCGCGGCACTGGATACACCGCCAGAGCCAGGAACCGTGAGCATGGTCTTCTGTGTGGGGTCGTAGCGGTGCACGCTGGCCACATGCACCACGTCCTCGTCGCTGACGAAGCTGTAGCAGGTGTTGTTGTAGATGGGCATCGCATTCGGCTGACCGCCTGTCAGCAGCGCGACCACCGCGGCTGCGCAGGTCTTTCCATGCTGGTTGGCCATGTGGCCGGACTTGGGCATTCCCGGCGCGATCTGGATCGAATCGCCCAGCACGTGCACGTTTTTGGCCGCCCTGGATTCGTGGGTCAGGAAGTCCACCTCGCACCAACGCTTGTTGGCGGTGGCCAGTCCGGACTTGACGGCGATATCGCCGGCCCGCATGGACGGGATGACATTCAGCACGGTCGCCTTCACGTCATCGTTGAACTCGAACTTCAGTGTGTTGGTGGATGCATCCACGTCCACGACAGTGTGCTTGGGACGGTACTCCACGATACCCTTGTAGCGATCCGCCCACGCCTTCTTGAACAACGGACCCTTGGATGTCACATCGTCATTGGCATCCAGGATCAGGACCTTGCTGCGCGGCTTGGCCTTGCTGAAGTAGTGGGCCACCTGACACGCCCGCTCGTAAGGGCCCGGTGGGCAGCGGTAGGGTGCCAACGGAATCGCCAGCGCGTACACGCCGCCATCGGGCATCGCTTCGAGTTGGCGACGCAATGCGAGCGTCTGGGGGCCGGCCTTCCAGGAATGCAGCACACGATCCTGCGCACCGGGCCGGGCCATGCCCGGCAGGCTCTCCCACATGAAATCCACGCCTGGGGAGAGTATCAGCCGGTCGTACGCCAACTCCGTACCGCTAGCCAGGCGCACGATGCGCTTGTCAGGGTCGATCGTCGTCACCGAATCGCGCACCATGCGCACACCATGGCGCCGGGTGAGGTTGTCGTAGGGCGTCGTGATGTCGGCCATGGTCTTGCTGCCACCAAGCACCAGGTTGGAGATCGGGCACGACACGAAGGCGGCGTTGGGCTCGACGAGGGTCACATTGACCCGGTAGTCGGACCACATCCGCACGTACTTGGCAGCAGTGGCGCCGCCGTAACCGCCGCCGACCACCACCACCTTGGGACCGGTGGCCCCCCCCGTGGAAGCACAACCGGCCGTGAGGCCGAGAACACCGACGGCCGAACCGGCGACCATCGTCTGGATGAGTTGACGTCTTTGCATGCCCGGCTCCTATTTCTTCAACGCCGCGAAGTAGGCGGCGAGTTGCTGCAATTCGTCATCGGAGTAACCCTTGGCGAGCTGGTGCATGATGGTCGCCGGCTTGCGACCCGCCTTGAAGTCAAGCAACTTCTTGGCGAGTTCCTCACGCGGCATGCCGGCCAGGGACTCCATGCCCGGTTGCGCAACACCGGCCGTGCCATGGCAATTGGCGCAGGCAGCGGCCCAACTGCGCAGCTGCAGGGGATCTGCCTGTGCAGAGGCCTGCTGCAGGCCCAGACCCAGGACGCAGGCCGCGCCCCATTTCACCCATGGTTTCATGCTGTCTCCTCAGTTCGACGATCGTCGCAGATACTGCACCCGACCTTTAAATCATTGATTGCTTATGTTGCGAATTTATCGTAACGGAAATTGCCTGCGCGCGACCCCCGTGGAAACCCGATACCCGGGGTGACGCGGACGCTTCCACACTAGCGGGTGCCGGCGTCACTCTCGATGGCGATCTGGGTGCAGACAGCACGGCACAGGGTGACAACTCGGTCATTGATGATCCTGTAATGGATCTGCACGCCGTCGCGGCGCTTGCCCAGCACGCCGGCCTTGTACAAGGTGTTGAGGTGCTGGGACATGTTGGGCTGGGTGGTGTCGATCTCGCTCAGCAACTGCCCGACATTCTTCTCGCCGTTGCACAGGCTGCTGATGATCTTGAGCCGCATCGGCGCGGACATGACACGGAACACCTCCGCAGCGCTCTCGAAGACTTCGTCCGACTCGGAAAAACTGTCGGCAGGGGGACTTGCACTGCGTTTGGCCATGATCGTGACAGGACTCGCAGGGAGTCGCGGGGAAATTGTTGCAGACCCATGAATATACGCGTCCGCGAACAACTGCCGGGAAACTGTGGAACCATCTGCCATTGTCGTCACCGGGAAGGATCCGGCACGGCCCCGCAACGGCCTTTGCCGGCCGTCAAGCAGCGCGCCTACTTGGCACCGGCCAGTACCCAGGCCGCGAGCAGTTTGGCGTCGCCTTCACTGAGGGCTGCCTGGGCCGGCATGGGAACCGGACCCCACTTGCCGGAGCCGCCGGCCTTGATGCTCTTGGCGAGCATCTGCTCGGCATCCTTCTGGCTGGCGTACTTCTTGGCAATCTCCTGGTAGGACGGCCCCACGATCTTCTTGTCGGCGGCATGGCATGCCAGACAGGCGTGTTTTTGCGCGAGTTCCTTGCTGGCAAAGGCGGGGCCCGCCAGCAGCAGGGCGGTGGCGAAAGCGGCAAACGCATATTTCATGGGAGTCTCCGGAGCACCTTAAAGTTTGGTATGTCCGAATATAACCAATTTACGATGTATTGATATCAGGGTTTTCCTGAATATCCGAAGTCCTCCCGCCTCCAGCGATCTGAGACTGTGGCGTCGCCACGCTCTCAGTCGGCGTTGCGCGCGTCCTCGTTCACCTTGCGTCTGAAAAAGACACCAAACCAGACGGCCATCACCAGCATGAACGCAATGACAGCAATGCTCATCAAGCCATAGTCGGTGGAAAAGAGATCTGTCAACAATTTCATGATGGACTCCCGAGG
>JBIKTP010000520.1:0-3104 GCA_044348035.1 Burkholderiaceae bacterium | reverse complement strand
CGAACGAAGCGCTGCAGTACATCAAGTGGTTTGCATCGCCTGATGTACAGAAAAAGTGGCAGGCCATCGGCGGCTCGTCCGCCCACAACGCGGTCCTGAAAGACCCTGGTTACCTCAAGAGCGCGCCCTACGCGGCGGCGTTCCAAGAGTCCATGAACCAGGTGGTTGATTTCTGGGCCGAGCCGTCCTACGCGCAACTGATGCTGGCGCAGCAAAAGCGGATCCATGACTTTGTCGTCGCCGACAAAGGCACCGCCAAAGAGGCGCTCGACGGTCTGGTCGCCGACTGGAAGAAGGTATTCAAGGACGACGGCAAGATCAAATAAGGCCGCAGCCGGCAAGGCAACGCCAGGGCTGAGCCCGTCCTTCATTGGCTCGAAGGACGGGCTCCCGAACCGGCATCCACTTTCACTATTGTCCAAGCACCATGTCGATCAACACTCCGCTGGTGGACCGCGTCGCCCAGGCAACACCTGACCGGCTGGCCAGGCGCATGCGCGGCCTCTCCGACCGCGCGATCGCCTGGCTGTTCATCGGCCCGACGATGGCACTGCTGCTGGCCATCAATATCTTCCCGCTGATCTGGACCATCAAGCTGTCCTTCACCAACTACCGGGCCAACCGCCCGAACGCGGAAGTCAGCCAGATCGGCATCGACAACTACGCCTCGGTGCTGACCGACCCGGATGTCTGGGCCGCCATGCAAACCACGGCGCACTTCGTGTTCTGGACCATCGCCTTGCAGACAGTCATCGGTTTCACGCTCGCGTACCTGATCGACCGCAAGTTTCGCGGTCACGGCTTCTGGACCACGTTGATCCTGATCCCCATGATGTTGTCGCCCGCCGTGGTGGGCAACTTCTGGGCCTTCCTGTACCAGCCCCAAACCGGGCTTTTCAATGCGATTGCGGCCGCCTTGTCGGGTGTTTCGCCGTCGTCGTTCTCCATGCTGGGGGAGGTGCGACTGGCGCCATGGGCCATCATCATTGTCGATACCTGGATGTGGACGCCCTATGTCATGCTGATCTGTCTGGCCGGGCTGCGCTCGATACCGGACTACATCTATGAAGCTGCGGAGGTGGACCGGGCCTCGGCCTGGCGCCAGTTCTGGACCATCACGCTGCCGATGGTGCTGCCCTTCATCATGCTGGCGGTGTTGTTCCGGGGCATCGAGAATTTCAAGATGTTCGACATGGTGAATCTGCTGACGTCGGGCGGGCCGGGGTCGACCACCGAGGTGGCGTCGATCACCCTGAAGCGCGAAGCGTTCGAGAAATGGCGCACCGGGTATTCGTCGGCCTTTGCCATCATCCTGTTCGTGGCGGTGTTCGGGCTCGCCAACATCTACGTCAAAGCCCTCAACCACATCAAGAACCGGTAGGCACCCATGCGCACAGGCACCAGTACCGCCCATTCGGTGGTGGAACCCTCCGAGAAGACGCGTTGGTTGGCGGGCATCGTGGTCGTGCTCTACGCTATCGCCACCTTGATACCGTTGGCGTGGATCATCATGACCGGCTTCAAGACACCGGCAGACGCCATCAGTTACCCACCGAAGCTGGTCTTCAGCCCCTCCGTAGAGGGTTACTGCAACCTGTTTGCCACCCGCTCGCGGCAAACGCCCGAGTACCTGGCAACCCTGCCGCCGGCAAAGGGCCAGTGTGAGCAGATCGCCCGTGACCAGCAGATGGTGGTGGCCGGGCCGTCCAACTTTGCCCCACGATTTCTCAACTCGCTGATCATCGCGTTTGGCTCCACCGTCCTGTCAGTCGGTTTTGGCGTGATGGCGGCGTATGCGTTCTCGCGCTTCAAGGTGCCGCTGAAAGAAGACCTGCTCTTCTTCATTCTGTCGACCCGCATGATGCCGCCCATTGCGGTGGCCATCCCGATCTACCTCATGTACCGCGAACTGGGCTTGTCCGATACCCGCACCGGCATGATCCTGCTCTACACCGCAGTCAACATTTCACTGGCGGTGTGGCTGCTCAAGGGATTCATCGACGAGATACCGAAGGAGTACGAAGAAGCCGCGATGGTGGACGGTTACACCCGATTGCAGGCGTTCGTCAAAGTGGTGTTGCCCCAGGCAACCACGGGCATCGTGGCGACCGCGATCTTTTGTCTGATCTTCGCGTGGAACGAATATGCCTTCGCCGTGCTGCTGACCTCCGGTACCGCGCAAACGGCGCCACCCTTCATCCCGATCATCATCGGCGAAGGCGGGCAGGACTGGCCGGCAGTGGCGGCGGGCACGACCTTGTTCCTGATTCCCATTCTGGTGTTCACGGTGCTGTTGCGCAAACACCTGTTGCGCGGCATCACGTTTGGCGCTGTGCGCAAATAAGCCCCAAGGACCTCTGATGTCGATCGAATCATCACCCCCATCCAGCGGGACCGATCCGGTTGCCGGCAGCCGTTGGCCCCGTTGGCTGCGCCGCGGCCCGATGGAAATGGCCGCCTGCGTCCTTATCGGCGTAGGCATATTGATGCTGCTGCAGCCCTTTGCCTTGGTGCTTTACACCTGGTCGTTCGTCACCATGCTGGCCGGCACGGCGATGTTCATGGTGGTCTCGAAGTTTCCGCAATAGAAGATCGGTATTGAACGAAACATGGCTGAAATACGGGTCCACCAGTTGTTCAAGTCCTTTGCCGAATTCACGGCGGTCAAGGGCTCGGACTTCACCGTCAACGATGGCGAGTTCTTCTGCCTGCTCGGCCCCTCCGGCTGCGGGAAAACCACAACACTTCGCATGATTGCCGGTCTGGAGTTGCCCACTTCCGGCCAGATATTCCTGGGCGGGGAGGATGTCACCTTCAAGCGGGCCTCAGCCCGTGACATTGCCTTCGTCTTCCAGATGTTTGCGCTGTATCCGCACCTCAACGTGCGCCAGAACATTGCCTATCCGCTGGTTTCCCAAGGCATGCCGCGCGACCAGGTAAAGCAGCGTGTCCTGGACGCAGCCCGCACCTTGCAGATCGCCCACCTGCTGGACAAGTCGGTCTCGGGGCTGACCAGTGGTGATCGCCAGCGCGTTGCGCTGGGTCGGGCCATCGTGCGGCAGCCGCTGGCGTTCATGATGGATGAACCCCTGGGGGCGCTGGAC
>JBIKTP010000519.1:0-3107 GCA_044348035.1 Burkholderiaceae bacterium | reverse complement strand
GATGTCGTCGTCGAAACTGTCCTGGGCCCGGTAGCGAAGGGTCGCGAGAATATCGGCGCTCACCTCGACCGGCGACTTCTCGCCACCGGCAGTGTCCAGGGCCAGCATGCCGGGCTTGTCGACAAATCGGTACGGCAGCCGGGTCCTGTCGGCCACGTCCTGCAGGCTGCGCCCCATGAAGCGCTTGACCGATGCGATGGTGTTCTGCGGATCCTCGCCGGCCGCGGCCAGGGCCTCGAAGCCGATCTGGCGACGGTTCTGCGGCAGGTACCGGACCACCGACGGCAGGACCACCCGGCCCCGCTCGTCCGCCAGGCACTCCGCGACCCCGTGGCGCATCGACGCGACCAGCGAATGGGTGGTGCCGAGGTCGATGCCGACGGCCAGACGCCGCTCGTGCGGATTGGGCGTCTGGCCCGGTTCGGAGATCTGGAGCAATGCCATGAAAGATGAAGGTCCGTAAGGCCGGGATCAGGGGGGCGCGTGGGCCGCGAGCTGGTCGCAACGCTTGTCGATGTCTTCCATGAAGCGCTCGACGAACATCAGCGAACGCACCAAGGCAACGGCTGTGGTCAGGTCTTCGTCAACATCCAGCGCACGCGCGCAATCGGCGAGCAACTGGTCACGCGCTGCCGTGACCTCGGTCTGCAGCCTGTCGACATCGGCCAGCGAACGGGCGTCGTCCAGCGCTTCGCGCCATTCGATCTGCTGCATCAGGAAACGAGCGGGCATGGCCGTGTTGCTCTCTGCACGGACCGGCACGCCCCCCAGCTCACACAGGTAGGCGGCGCGCTTGAGCGGGTCCTTCAGCCGCTGGTAGGCTTCGTTGATGCGCACCGACCACTGCATGGCCTGGCGCTGCGCCGTTGCGTCCTGCGCGGCAAAGCGGTCCGGATGGGCCTCGCGCTGCAAGGCTTTCCAGCGGGCATCGAGTTCGGCACGGTCCTGGGCAAAGCGCACGGGCACGCCGAACAGCACGAAATCGTTGGCCGACAAGGGGATCGACGGTTCAGCCATCACGCACTCCCCCGCCACTGCCATCTGGTCACACGCGGAACGACTCGCCGCAGCCGCACTTGTCGCGTTCGTTGGGATTGTTGAAGCGGAAACCTTCGTTGAGCCCCTCGCGCACGTAGTCGAGCTGCGTGCCGTCGATGTAGGCCAGGCTCTTAGGGTCCACCAGCACTTTGACGCCGTGGCCCTCGAAGATGACATCCTCGGGCGCCAGGTCGTCGACATACTCCAGCGTATAGGCCAGACCGGAGCAGCCGGTGGTCCTCACGCCCAGGCGAACCCCCACCCCCTTGCCGCGTTTGGCCAGGTAGCGGTTGACATGCCGCGCAGCAGCTTCAGACAGAGTGACAGGCATGGCGGATCAGTGGGAATGCTTTTTCTTGTAGTCGTCGACGGCAGCCTTGATCGCATCTTCGGCCAGGATCGAGCAGTGGATCTTGACCGGGGGCAAGGCCAGCTCCTCGGCGATCTGGCTGTTTTTCAGGGCAGCCGCCTGGTCGAGCGTCTTGCCCTTGACCCATTCGGTCACCAGGGAGGACGAAGCAATGGCCGAGCCACAGCCGTAGGTCTTGAAGCGCGCATCCTCGATCACACCGGTCTGCGGGTTCACCTTGATCTGCAGCTTCATCACGTCGCCGCAGGCCGGAGCACCGACCATGCCGGTACCGACGGACTCGTCGCCCTTGTCGAAGGAGCCGACATTGCGCGGGTTCTCGTAGTGGTCTACCACTTTCTCGGAATAAGCCATGGTGTTACCTCTTTCTGGATTCGGATACGGGGTTCAGTGGGCTGCCCACTGGATGGTGCTGATGTCGACGCCGTCCTGGTACATCTCCCACAGGGGGCTCAGGTCGCGCAGCTTGGCGACGTTCTGCTTGATGGTGGCGATGGCGTAGTCGATCTCTTCTTCGGTGGTGTAGCGCCCGATGGTCATGCGCAGGCTGCTGTGGGCCAGCTCGTCGCTGCGACCCAGGGCGCGCAGCACGTAGCTGGGCTCCAGGCTGGCCGAGGTGCAGGCCGAGCCACTGGACACGGCCAGGCCCTTGATGCCCATGATCAGCGACTCACCCTCGACATAGTTGAAGCTCATGTTGAGGTTGTGCGGCACACGTTTTTCCAGGTGGCCGTTGATGAAGACCTGCTCGATGCCCTGCAGGCCGGCCAGCATGCGCTCGTGCAGTGCGCGGATGCGGGTGTTCTCGGTGGCCATCTCGGCCCGGGCGATGCGGTAGGCCTCGCCCATGCCGACGATCTGGTGGGTGGGCAAGGTACCCGAACGCATGCCGCGTTCGTGCCCGCCGCCATGCATCTGGGCCTCGATGCGCACGCGGGGCTTGCGCCGCACGAACAAGGCACCTATGCCCTTGGGGCCGTAGGTCTTGTGCGCCGTCAGGCTCATCAGGTCCACGGGCAGAGAGGCCAGGTCGATGTCGACACGGCCCGTCGCCTGCGCCGCATCCACATGGAAGATCACGCCCTTGGCACGGCAGATGCTGCCGATGGCGGAGATGTCCTGGATCACGCCGATCTCGTTGTTCACGAACATCACGCTGGCCAGGATGGTGTCCGGGCGGATCGCCGCCTTGAACACTTCGAGATCGAGCAGGCCGTCGCTCTGCACATCGAGGTAGGTGACCTCGAAGCCCTGGCGCTCCAGTTCGCGGCAGGTGTCGAGCACGGCCTTGTGCTCGGTCTTCACGGTGATGATGTGTTTGCCGCGCGTCTTGTAGAAACCCGCCGCGCCCTTGAGGGCCAGGTTGTTGGACTCGGTCGCGCCGGATGTCCAGACGATCTCGCGGGGGTCCGCGCCGATCAGGTCTGCCACATGGCTGCGCGCCTTCTCGACCGCCTCTTCTGCCTCCCAGCCCCATGCATGGCTGCGCGAGGCAGGGTTGCCAAAATGCTGTCGCAACCAGGGCACCATGGCGTCCACCACCCGCTCGTCGCAGGGATTGGTGGCGCTGTAGTCCATGTAGATGGGGAAATGCGGGGTCATGTCCATGGCGGTATTCAGGATTTCATGAAGGCATTGCCAAGGGCAAACACCGAGTTGGGGGCATTGATACGGACCGGCTTGGCCACCGGCATGGCGG
>JBIKTP010000518.1:0-3122 GCA_044348035.1 Burkholderiaceae bacterium | reverse complement strand
AATGCAATGATGGGCAGGTTGCGCCGCTCGGACAACACATGTGCGCAAAAGCCGTCGAGCTGGTGGGCCTCGCTGACATGCCGGGCCTCCGCCAGAACGGCATACCCGCCGTCATCCAGCCCCAGCTGGTCGACCCAGGCGCCCAGCAGCTTGGGTGGCGCGACCACCATCGGCGCGTGCTGGCTATCGGAGCAGGCGGTCTGCACGTCCAGCAGGTCGGCATGTCCGGTGTCCGTGATGGTCGCGCGGGTGGACCAGATGCGCTGGCTGCGTTTTTCGCTGTGCATCACGGTCAGGGTCCAGACCTTGCCGTCGCGGGAGGTGGTCACCCGCAGTGCATGGTCGTGCTGGGTGCGCTCGATCTGGTGCTGGGCCATGTCGCGCGCCATAGGCACCAGGCGCGGCCATTTCGAGCCGACCCATTCCCAGGCCAGTTCCTGGGCCCGGCGGCGGTTGCCCAGCGAGCACTCGGCCGCTGGCAGCGTTGCATGCACCACCGTCTGCAAGGGCCCGGCGGGCTGGGGGTTGGGGACGGAGGCGCTTTGGAGGTGGGGTTGTGTTTGCAGCATGGCAGATCACATGCAAGATTCAGACCATACACCGTTGCAGGGCCTTTGCAGGCAAGCTTCGCCTTGCGGGCTGCGGTGCGAGCGCCATGGGGCGGCCCGCCGCCGCGCTCATGTGCCCCCCACATACGGGTTGCTGCGGCGCTCGCGGCCGAAGCTGCTTTCCGGCCCATGGCCCGGGATGAAGACGGTGTCGTCACCCATTGGCCACAGCCGTTCGACGATGCTGGTGATCAGCGTGGCGTGGTCACCCTGCGGGAAATCGGTGCGCCCGATGCTGCCGGCGAACAGGACGTCCCCCACGAAGGCCCGGTTCAATTCGGCGGAATGGAACACCACGTGGCCGGGCGTATGCCCCGGGCAGTGGCGCACCGTCAGGGTGTGCGCACCGAGTTGCACCGTGTCGCCGTCCGCCAGCCAGCGCGTGGGCGTGAACACCTCGGCATGGGGAAAGCCGAAACGCTGCCCCTGTTCCGCCAGTGCATCGATCCAGAACTGGTCGGCCGGGTGCGGCCCGATGATCGGCACCTGCAGCTCCCGGGCCAGGGCCGCAGTCCCGCCGGCATGGTCGATGTGGGCATGGGTCAGCCAGATCTGAGTGATGCGCACACCCAGCGCCTGCGCTGCGGCCGTCAGGCGGTCGAGGTCGCCACCGGGGTCGATCACGGCCGCAGTCATGGTGGAGTCCTCCCACACGAGCGAACAGTTTTGCTGGAAGGGCGTGACGGGGATGGTCTGGTAGTGCAGCATGGCGGCTTGATCGGTGCGGTTCACCAATTGTCGGCGGTGTGTGTGACGGCGCTGCCGGCCTGTGTACGCAGCCACGCGCAGAACATCAGCACCTCGGGCCGCGGGCGCTTGCGGCCCTCGGGCAGCAGCAGGTAGTGGGTGTCGTCGATCATCAGGGCTCCGTCGAAAGGGGTCACCAGCCGTCCCGACTGCAGCTCGGCCTGTGCAAAGCTGCGCAGCACGATGGCGAATCCCGCACCCGAGGCCGCCAGCGCCAGCGCGGTCAGCGAAGTGTCGACCTGGATCCCGCGCGCCACCGGCTCCCCCCCGGCCGACCCGGCGGACTGGAACCAGCGTGTCCACAGGTCTTCGCAGCCCAGGATGTGGATCGGGTGCCTGCGGGCCAGCGACAGCAGGGGTGCCGTGGCGCTTGCGCGCGGCAGCCATTCCGGGCTGCAGACGGCGATCGACGGCTCGGTGAGCAGCCGCTCCACCTGGAAGCCGGCCCAGTGCCCGTCACCGAAGCGGATCTCCACATCGGCCTCGCCCGCGCCCAGTCCATCGGCCCAGATCGCCGTGAACAGGCGCAGATCGATGCCCGGGTGGGCCGCCGTGAAAGCCTGCAGCCGGGGCGCCAGCCACAGCACCGCAAAGGCGGCAGTGCAGCGAACAGTGAGTGTGCGCTCACCCGGGTTGCCGAACAGACCGGCCGTGGACATGGACAGGGTGTCGAAGGCCTTGCGCACCGACGGCAAGTAGGCGCTGCCCATCTCGGTGAGCCGCACCCCGCGCGGCAGGCGCTCGAACAACGCGAACCCCAGGTGCTGCTCCAGCGATCGGATCTGCAGGCTGACGGCGGCAGGCGATACATGCAATTCCTGCGCAGCGGCGGAAAAGCTCCCGCAGCGTGCTGCCGCTTCGTAGGTGCGCAACCACGGCAGGTGCGGCAGGGTGTAGGCAGTCATCGGCGCAGTGTTGAATTTTTCGACCCCAAAGGGCCTGATTTGATTGCTTGTCTTGAAGCGGGATTGACCGGATTATGGGCCCCGAGGCTTTTGGGGAATGGATGTGCCGGCAGAGATGCAGAGTCTGGGGGAGTTCGATACCGTCATCGTGGGCAGCGGCTCCGCGGGGTGTGTGCTGGCCGACCGGCTCACGGCCGATGGAAAGCGGCGCGTGCTGCTGCTCGAGGCCGGTGGCAGCGACCGCCGTTTCTGGATCCGCCTGCCGATCGGTTATGGCCGCACCTTCTTCGATCCCCGCATCAACTGGAAGTACCAGACCGAGCCGGAGGCCGCGCTCAATGGGCAGCGGGGATACTGGCCGCGCGGCAAGGTGCTGGGGGGCTCGAGCGCGATCAATGCCATGGTGTACTGCCGCGGGCTGCCCGGCGATTTCGATGACTGGCGCGATCAGGGCAATCCCGGCTGGGGCTGGAGCGATGTGGAGCCGGTGTACCGGCGCACCGAGCGCCGGGTCGACAGCACCGGCCGGGCCGCACCGGGCGGGCCGCTGTTCGTGTCCGATGTCACCCGAGAGCTGCATCCGCTGCGACGCCACTACTTCGCCGCCGCGCGCGAGATCGGACTGCCAGTCACCGACGACTTCAACGGCCCGCAGCCCGAGGGTGTGGGCCTCTACCAGATCACCACCCGCAACGGCATGCGCTGGTCTGCAGCGGACGCCTTCCTGCGCCCAGCATTGCGGCGCTCCAACCTGCAGCTCGAAAGCCACGCCCTGGTGCACCGGGTGCTGTTCGAGGGCCGGCGTGCGGTGGGCGTGGTGTTTGCGCGCGGCGGGCAGTTGTTCACGGCCCGGGCCCGGCGC
>JBIKTP010000517.1:0-3123 GCA_044348035.1 Burkholderiaceae bacterium | reverse complement strand
GTTGAATGGCGCTTTGGTGCGCAAATGGGAACGATGGTAACGACGGGGCCGATGCGCATCAAGATTCCCTACAGCCGGTACACCCTGCGCGCGGTCCCGTGCAGCAGCAGGGCACGTTCATCCGGCGCAAGTGGCGCGGCCAGCCGCTTGAACGCATTCCACAGGCTGGCGTAGGTGCAGCCTGTGCGGTCCATCGGAAAGTTGCTCTCGAACATGCAGCGCCCAGGGCCGAAGGTCTCCAGGCAGACCTCGAAGTAGGGTCGCCAGGCCTGTGCCAGGGCCTCGGAATCCGGCGGACGCTCCAGCTTGCGCCATCCGAACCCGAACACCGGCATCGCGAGCCCGCCAAACTTCAGCTGGACGTTGGGCAACGCACCCAGCGGGCGCAGTGCCTCGCGCCAGAGGCCGAACACCTCCTCGCGCCGACTCGCGTAGGGTCCGATCCCGATCGGTGCACCGCAGTGGTCGATGACGATCTGCAGGTCCGGGCACGCGCTTGCGAGGTCCCGCAGATCATCGAGCTGGTGGAAGAACAGCCATGCATCGAACGACAGCCCCTGCCGGGCCAGACAACGGGCGCCAGCCTGCACCGCGGGCTCGCGCAACATGCCGGCACGGGTCGGGTAGGACAGGTGGATCGCCGGGTCCGTGTCGAACGCCGATGCGAAGCGCACGCCACGCAGGCGCCCACGCGCCGCGCGCAGATGGGCCTCCAGGACTTCGATGACGCCCTCCCCCAGCGCCAGGTCTGCACGGGCGACGATGCCGGCGGCGACCGACAGCCCGTCGGAATGCCGCTCCAGCCCGGGCAGCCCCGCCACGAATTCGGTCTCGCCCACCGGCCGCAGATGCTCCGGGCCGCTGTCCCGGAACTGCGACAGGCATTCGACATACACGGTGGACTCGACCCGGTGTCCGCTGGCACGCACATCGGCGGCAAACTCTGCCGGCAGGTAGGTATGCCCTCCGCGGTCCCACAGGTGGTGGTGGGGGTCGATGACAGGTACCTCGGGGTCGAGCGCGGCCTCCTGGCGCAGGGCCAGCCAGGCCTCCCAGGCGTGTTGCCGCGCGGCCGCCTCGGGAGCGGCAGCCGTCACAGGGTGCGCCCGCCGTCGACGGAGATCGTCTGCCCGTAGACATAGGCGGCCAGCGGCGAAGCCAGGTACAGGCAGGCGCCGGCCATGTCATCGGGTGTGCCCAGCCGGTTGGCCGGGATGCCGTCGAGCCGCTCGCGCAGACGCTCGTCGTTGCTGATGGTGACCTTGGTCAGCTTGGTATCCACCAGCCCGGGAGCCACGCCATTGACGCGGATGCCCTTGTGGGCCCAGGCCTGCGCCAGCGTGGCCGTGAGGTGGATGGCGCCCGCCTTCGATGCGGCATACGCCGGGTTGCCCCGGGTGGCGCGCATGCCGCCGACCGAGGAGATGGTGATCAGCGACCCCTGGCGCGCGGCCAGCGCATCGCGGAACTTCAGCGCACAGGCCATCAGGCTGTTGAGATTGACATCGATGATGCGCTGGAAGGTGTCCATCTCGAACTCCTTGCGGCCATAGGCCACGGTGCCCTGGCACAGCACCAGCACGTCCAGGGGGTCCGGCGCCGGCGCTGCCTTGACCGCATCGAAATCGCCGACGTCCACCCGCGCATAGTGCAGGCCAGCCAGGTCGGAGCCTTCGTCGGCGCTGTAATCGGAGGCCGCAGACCGGGTACCCCACACATGCACCTGTGCGCCGTGGCGCCGGAAGCCCTGTGCGATGCCGTTGCCGATGCCGCTGGAGCCGCCCACCACCAGCACGGTCTTGCCGCTGAAGTCCAGCGGATTCGGAATGGAGATGCCGTTCATGTCAGATGGGGCAGTCGGGGTTGAAGACAGGCTGGCGCTTTTCGTCGTAGGCCTTGAGGCCCTCGACCACATCGGGGCCGGAAAAGCCCAGGATCTCCAGCGCCAGCGAGTTCTCGAAGATCGGCCAGGCCTGGTTGAGCCAGTTGTTCATCGACAGCTTGGTCCAGCGGATCGCCGAGGGCGAGGCCTTGGTCAGGTTGATGGCCACCTGCAGGGCGGTCTCCTGCAGCTTGTCGTCGTCGACCACCTTGGAGATGAGACCGATGCGCTCGGCCTCCTCCGCATACAGGTGCTCGCCCGACATCAGGTAGTACTTGGCCTTGGCCATGCCGCACAGCAGCGGCCAGATGATCGCGGCGTGGTCGCCCGCAGCCACGCCGAGGCGCACATGGCCGTCGACGATCTTGGCGGAGCGCCCGGCGATGGTGATGTCCGACAGCATCGCCGCAGCCAGGCCGCCACCGGCCGCCGCGCCATTGATGGCGGCCACCAGCGGCTTGGAGAAGTGGATCATGTTCTTGACCAGGTTGCGCCCGTCCTTCCACATGCGCGCGCGCCACTCGAACTCGTTCACGAGTTTCTGCTCGAGGTCGAAGTCGCCCCCCGCCGAGAAGGCACGGCCCTCGCCGGTGAGGATCACCGCGCTGACCGAGGGGTCGTCCTCGATGTGCTGCCAGACGGTGGTGAGCGAGTGGTGGAACTCGAAGTCCATCGCGTTCATCTTGCCGCGCGACATCGTGATGCGCAGCACCTGCTCGGCGGGCCGGTCGAACTTGAGCGATTGGTAGTCGGGGTAGGCGTAGGTCATGGGGGATCCAGGAAGGTTGGAGGACTCAGGCGCCATCGGGATGGTCAGCGCGATTGCGGAAAACGCCGCCGGTGCATGCAGCTGCAAAAATTTTAAATCGATTTCGGTGCATCCGCTGGCGCAGACGGCACGGTGTTTCGTATCATCTCGAACGCGCAGGCCGCCCGAGGCAGCCAGTTTCCATTGCCCCATTCGCCAACCAGGCCCCCACACCATGAACGTCGGACTTGCAGTCACCCGCATCACCCAGCGCGCCCCGCACAGCCTGGCGCTTTTTGATGGCCCCCGCACCATGGACTACGCGACACTCGACGTGCGCACCAACCGCCTGGCCCATCTGCTGCGCGGGACCCACCGCTTCGACAAGGGCGACCGTGTGGCCCTGCTGGTGCACAACCGCATGGAGGTGGTGGAGGTTCTGGTGGGCGCCAGCAAGGCCGCCATGGTCTACGTCGGCCTGAACTTCCGCATG
>JBIKTP010000516.1:0-3128 GCA_044348035.1 Burkholderiaceae bacterium | reverse complement strand
CTTTCTGCTGACTGGCGAACAAAGCGCGACTGCGTTACATGAGTGTCCGCCGAGTGGCACATGCAAAGAACCAAGCCGTTCATTGTGTACATTGCCGGGCAAACGAAGCCCCCGTTTGCGTTTTCAAGATTTGCACATCTTTAAAAAAGAGGAGACACCGTGATTCCATCCGCATTTGACTACCACGCCCCCAAATCCGTGGGCGAGGCTATTTCCCTGTTGTCCAGTCTTGGTGGAGATGCCAAGCTGCTGGCTGGCGGCCACAGCCTGCTGCCCATGATGAAGCTGCGCTTTGCCGCTCCCGTTGCCCTGATTGATATCAACCGCATTCCCGAGCTTCGCGGTATCACCGAGCAGGGCGGCATGATCCGCATTGGCGCGATGACCAGCGAGAACGAGTTGATTGCCTCCAAGCTGCTCAATGACAAACTGCCTTTGCTGCCTGAAGCCGCCAAGCTGATTGCCGACCCCCAGGTGCGCAACCGTGGCACGATCGGGGGCGACATCGCCCACGGCGACCCCGGCAACGACCACCCGGCCATCGCCATGGCCTTGGATGCCACCTTTGTGCTGCAAGGTCCCGCGGGCGAGCGTCAGGTCAAGGCGGTAGATTTTTTCCATGGTACCTACATGACGGCGCTGGCCGAGAATGAAATTCTCACTGCGATTTTGATCGCTCCTTTCGCAGCAGGCACGGGTAGCGCCTACCAAAAGCTCAAGCGCAAAACCGGCGACTGGGCCACCGCCGGTGCCGCTGTGGTGCTGCGCATGAGCAGCGGCGTCGTCACCCACGCCAGTATCGGCCTGACCAATGTTGCGCCCACTGCACTGCGCGCCCGGGATGCCGAAGCAGCTTTGATCGGCACGGCCATCAACGCCGCCAGTCTGGACGCCGCGGCCACAGCAGTGCGCGCCATTTGCGACCCGGCCGAAGACCTGCGTGGTGATGCCGAATACAAGACCGCCATGGCCGGTGAGATGACCAAGCGCGCCATCACTGCTGCCGCCGCGCGTTGCAGCTGATTCATTTATCGATTGAACGGAGCGTTTCCCCATGAGCAAGAAAATTGTTTCCCTGACCCTGAACGGCAAAAAAGTCGAAGAAGCGGTGGAACCGCGCACCCTCTTGATTCATTTTTTGCGTGAAAAAATGAGCCTTACCGGCGCGCATATCGGCTGCGAGACCAGCCACTGCGGTGCTTGCACCGTGGACATTGATGGCCAGTCGGTGAAGGCCTGCACGCACCTCACCGTGCAGTGCGAGGGCAGCGACGTGAAAACCGTCGAGAGCCTGGCCAGTGGCGGCGTGTTGCACGCCATTCAAGACGCGTTCTACAAAGAGCACGGCCTGCAATGCGGTTTTTGCACCCCCGGCATGCTGATGCGTGCCTACCGCTTTTTGCAGGACAACCCCAACCCCACGGCCGAAGAAGTGCGCCATGGCATGTCGGGCAATTTGTGCCGCTGCACGGGATACCAAAACATCGTCAAGGCAGTCCTGACCGCAGCCAAAACCCTTCAACAAACAGCGGTCGCGGCTTGAAGCCTCACACCAGGAGACACACATGAATGCACCTCTAAGTGAACGCGAAAAAGCCCTGATGGGCATGGGAGAGTCCCGCCTGCGCAAGGAAGATGCCCGTTTTATCCAAGGCAAGGGCAACTACGTCGATGACATGAAACTGCCCGGCATGCTGCATATGGACATCGTGCGCGCCCCCGTGGCGCATGCCCGCATCAAGCGCATCAACAAAGAAGCGGCTTTGAAAATTCCTGGCGTGATTGCCGTGCTGACCGCAGAAGATTTGAAGCCGCTCAAACTGCACTGGATGCCAACCCTGGCGGGCGATGTGCAAGCTGTCCTGGCTGACGAAAAAGTGCACTTCCAGATGCAGGAAGTGGCCGTGGTGATTGGTGAAGACCGTTACTGCACCGCTGATGGTGTGGAAGCCGTGGAAGTGGAATACGAAGAACTGGAAGCGGTGATCGATCCGTTTGAAGCCCTGAAACCCGGCGCACCTGTACTGCGTGAAGATTTGGTCGGCAAAACCGAAGGCGCGCACGGGGCGCGCAAGCACCACAACCATATTTTCAACTGGCAAGCCGGCGACAAAGACGCCACCGACGCGGCGTTTGCAGGCGCAGCGGTCACCGTCAAGCAAGATATGTTCTACCCCCGCGTGCACCCATGTCCTCTGGAGACCTGCGGTTGCGTAGCCAGCTTTGACCCCGTGCGCGGCGAGCTCACCACCTGGATCACCAGTCAGGCGCCGCATGTCGTGCGTACCGTGGTGTCCATGCTCTCCGGCATCCCGGAGTCCAAGGTGCGCATCATCTCCCCCGATATTGGTGGCGGCTTCGGCAACAAGGTGCCGATTTACCCGGGCTACGTGTGCGCCATCGTGGCCTCTATCGTTTTGGGTCGCCCGGTGAAATGGGTGGAAGACCGCATCGAGAATTTGTCGAGCACCGGCTTTGCCCGCGACTACCACATGACCGGCGAGCTGGCCGCCACGGCCGACGGCAAAATTCTGGCGCTGCGCTCCCACGTCACGGCCGACCACGGCGCCTTTGATGCCTGTGCTGACCCAACCAAGTTCCCGGCGGGCATGTTCCACATCTGCTCCGGTTCCTACGACATCGCTGCGGCGCATTGCTCGGTGGATGGTGTCTACACCAACAAGGCGCCTGGTGGCGTAGCCTACCGCTGCTCCTTCCGTGTGACCGAGGCGGTTTACCTCGTGGAGCGCATGGTTGATGTACTGGCCCAGAAATTGGGTATGGACAAAGCCGAGATTCGCAGCAAGAATTTCATCAAGCGTGAGCAGTTTCCATACAGGTCGGCGTTTGGATTTGAGTACGACTCGGGCGACTACCAAACCGCGCTCGACAAAGTGCTGGTCGCGGTTGACTACAAGGGCCTGCGTGCAGAGCAAGCCGTCAAGCGTGCCGACCCGGATTGCCCCACGTTGATGGGCATTGGCCTGGTCAGCTTTACCGAGGTGGTGGGCGCTGGCCCGAGCAAAATTTGCGACATTTTGGGTGTCGGCATGTTTGACTCCTGCGAGATTCGCGTGCACCCCACAGGCAGCGCAATCGCCCGCATGGGCACCATCTCGCAAGGGCAG
>JBIKTP010000043.1:0-9655 GCA_044348035.1 Burkholderiaceae bacterium | reverse complement strand
AGCATGGCCAGGTAGTTGGGGAAGTTGTCGCCCGGGCGGAACGGGAAACCGGTGGAGATCAGGCAGTCCGTCAGGCGGATACGCTTGGACACGCGCAGGCGGCGATCATTGAGGAAGGCGCCACGCCCCTTGGTGGCGGTGAACAGGTCGTTGCGGCCCGGGTCGTAGATCACCGCCTGCTCGATCTTGCCACGCACGGCCAGCGCAATGCTCACGCAGTAGACCGGAAAACCGTGGATGAAGTTGGTGGTGCCGTCCAGCGGGTCGATGATCCAGACGTATTCGGAGTCCTTGGCGCCGTGTTCGCTGCCCGACTCCTCGGCCCGAATGCCGTGCCCCGGGTAGGCCGTGAGCAGTGTCTCGATGATGATCTTCTCGCTGGCGTGGTCGACTTCGGTGACGAAGTCGTTGACCTGCTTCTGCGAGATCCGCACGGCTTCGACGTCGAGCGCAGCGCGGTTGATGATCGCGCCAGCAGCGCGTGCAGCCTTGACGGCCACGTTGACCATCGGGTGGAGATTGGGGGACGGCATGACTTGTGGGGGCCCGGAGCAAGTGAAGGGCACGCGATGGTGGCCGAAGCGGCACATTTTCCCACGAAAGCGTATGCGTCCGGCGCGGCGGTGGCGCGGAGACAATCGCGGCATGAAAACACGGTTCATCCTGATCCAGACCAGCCATGCCGGCAATGTGGGCGCCGCCGCCCGCGCGATGAAGGTGATGGGCTTCGACGACCTGGTGCTGGTGGCCCCGCGCTGGGCCAATGTGCTGCGGCGCGAGGAGACGATCCAACGCGCGAGCGGCGCCCTGGACGTGCTGGAGAAGGCCCGCATCGTCGACACGCTGGACGAGGCGCTGGACGGCATCGACACCCTGTGCGCCACCGCCATGACCCCGCGCGACTTCGGCCCGCCCACCCTGGGCCCGCGGGAATGCTTTGCCGGATGGTTGCAGGCCCAGGCGCTGCCGGCGGGCGTGGGGTTTCTGTTCGGTTCCGAGCGTTTCGGCATGCGCAACGAGGATGTCTACCGCTGCCATGTGGCGTTGAGCATCCCCACCAACCCGGCCTTCGGCTCGCTGAACCTGGCGTCTGCCTTGCAGGTGATCGCGTACGACTGGCGCCAGGCCTTGGGGGGGTTCGCGGTGCAGACTTCCACCCAGCCCGCCCAGGCCGCCGACGCGCAGCAGGTCGCCGGCCTGCTGGCCCACTGGGAGCAGGCGCTGGTGGCGATCGGCTACCTCGATCCCGAGGCACCAAAGAAGCTGATGCCACGCCTGAACCAGTTCTTCAACCGGGCCGGCATCAGCCAGGAGGAAGTCCATGTTCTCAGAGGTGTCGCCAAGTCGATGCTGCAGGCGGCGCAGCGGTCAAAGGACTAAACTCCCTCCATGTTTTCGCGCCTGCGCTCCGACATCCAGTGCATCCTCGACCGCGACCCGGCGGCCCGCAGCACCTGGGAGGTACTGACCTGTTACCCGGGCCTGCATGCGCTCGTGCTGCATCGGCGTGCCCACTGGTTCTGGAGCCACGGCTTCAAATGGATGGGCCGCTTCGTGTCGCACATCGGGCGCTGGCTCACGGGCATCGAGATCCATCCCGGCGCGAAGATCGGCGAGCGTGTGTTCTTCGACCATGCCATGGGCGTGGTCGTCGGCGAGACAGCCGAGATCGGTGACGGCTGCACCATCTACCAGGGTGTCACGCTGGGCGGCACCTCGCTCTACAAGGGCACCAAGCGCCACCCCACGCTGGGCAAGGACGTGGTGGTGGGCGCGGGTGCCAAGGTGCTGGGCGGCTTCACGGTGGGGGACGGCGCCAAGGTCGGATCCAACGCCGTGGTCACCAAGCCGGTGCCGGCCGGTGCCACTGCGGTCGGCAACCCTGCGCGCATCATCGAGGCCGATGGCGACGCCCGGCGCGAGGCCGCCGCCACGAAGATGGGTTTCTCGGCCTATGGCGTCACCCAGAACGACGATCCGCTGAGCCTCGCCATGCGGGGCCTCATCGACAACGCGTCCTCGCAGGAGCACCAGATCGCGCTGTTGTGGCAGGCCATCGCCACCTTGTCCGAAGAGCGCAGCTCGCAGGCGGGCAGTTGTGTGCCAGCCGACGCGGCACGGGATGAAAGTTTCGAGGCCGCCCGGCTGACGCAGTTGGTCGGGCGCTGAGGCCGCCGGGGCCGGGCCCTGTCAGGTGGTCCGAGCGGGCCGCTGCGCCGATTTAGGGCGGAAGGCCTTGCAGACGCTGTTCACCGTTTCGAGGTAGGGCCCGCCGATCAGGTCGACGCAGTAGGGCACTGCGGCAAAGATGCCTGGTACCACCGATGCACCGTTGGCATCACGCAGGCCTTCCAGCGTTTCGGCGATCGCCTTGGGCTGCCCCGGCAGGTTGATGATCAGGCTCTTGCCGCGGATGACTGCCACCTGGCGCGACAGGATCGCAGTAGGTACGAACGCCAGGCTGATCTGGCGCATCTGCTCGCCAAACCCGGGCATCTCCTTGTGGGCCACGGCCAGCGTGGCCTCGGGCGTCACATCGCGCAGGGCCGGGCCGGTGCCGCCGGTGGTCAGGACCAGCGAGCAGCCCGCGTCGACCAGCTCGATCAGGGTGGCGCTGATGCGCTCCCGCTCGTCGGGGATCAGGCGCGCCTCGAACTGCAGCGGGTTGTGCAGCGCACGGCCGAGCCATTCCTGCAGGGCGGGCAGGCCCTTGTCTTCGTAGACACCGGTGGAGGCACGGTCGCTGACCGAGACGATGCCGATGCGGACGGGCTCAGGTGAGGGAAGTGGGCTGGACATGGGCGGACAGGGTGTCGTCGTTGTCGGGGATGGCGCTCATCTGCTCGCGCAGCATCTGGAACAGCTCGCGGTAGGCCTTGCCATGGCGCGGCGTCTCGCCGGCCTGTGTGGGCAGGGCGTCCTTGCGGGCCTGGCGTATCAGCGCGCGCAGCTGTTGTCCATCGGTGAGCGGGTACCGGGTGATCCAGGCGCCGAAGGCGTCGTCGTCGCTGATCAGGCGCTCGCGCCATTGTTCGGTCTGGTGCAGGGCCAGGGTGTCGCTGGCCGGCCCGCGGCCGTGTTCGGTCAGCGCTGCGCGGATGCGTTCGAGATCGGGCTCTTCCAGCTGGCGCATCAGCTTGCCGACAAACTGCATCTGGCGCCGCTTGCCTTCGAAGTTGGTGATGCGCCGCGCATCCGCCAGGGCCTCGCGCAGCTTGTCGGGCAGGGCCAGGCGTTCGATGGCATCCTGCCCCATGCCGAGCAGCTCGGTGCCGAGCTTCTGCAGTTCGGTGCTTTCCCGCTTGAGCTCGGTGCGGCTGGGCGCATCCCCGCCCTTGAGCTCGCGCTTGAGTTCCAGGTCGAGCTCGCTGCCCTCGGCAACGAAGTGACCGGAGACGAAATAGCCTTTTTTGAGTTTGCGTGCCATGCAGCCAAGTATCATAGCCCCCGACTCAGCCCAACCACGATGAAATCCACCAAGAACCGCGCAGAAAAAGGCTTCAGTTACAGCCGTCCCTATTTTGAAGAACTGGTCGACATGGCTCTGGCCCATGCCAAGCGTCTGGGTGCCACCGACGCGGCGGCCGAGGCGTCCGAAGGCTGCGGACTGAGCGTCTCGGTACGCAAGGGGGAACTGGAGAACGTCGAGCGCAACCGCGACAAGGGCCTTTCTGTCACGGTGTATGTGGGGCAGCGCCGCGGGAACGCGAGCACATCCGACTTCTCGCCAGCCGCAGTGTCGCAGACGGTGCAGGCCGCCTACGACATCGCCCGTTTCACCGCGGAAGATCCGATAGCCGGCTTGCCAGACGAGGCCGACATTGCCGAGCCGGCCGTGCGCACCTTGGACCTGGACCTGTTCCACCCCTGGGACATCACCAGCGAGCAGGCTGCCGCGCTGGCATTGCGCTGCGAAAAGGCGGCTTTTGCCACGGATCGGCGCATCCGCAACAGCGAAGGCGCAGCCGTCTCCGCCCAGCAGTCCCATTTTTTCAGTGCCCATACCCATGGTTTTCGCGGCGGTTACGCGAGTTCGCGGCACTCGATCTCGGTGTCGCCGATTGCCGGCACGGGCGACGCGATGCAGCGGGATGCGTGGTACAGCTCCATGCTCAATGCCGCCGATCTCGCCAGCCCGCAGCGCGTGGGCCGTTACGCTGCGGAACGTGCCCTGAGCCGCCTGGGCGCGCGCAAGATCTCCACGCGCAAATGCCCGGTGCTGTTCGAGTCGCCGCTGGCGGCCGGCCTTATCGGCTCGCTGGTGCAGGCGCTCAGTGGGGGTGCCCTGTACCGCCAAAGCTCCTTCCTGCTGGATTCGCTGGGCAAGCAGGTGCTGCCCAAGCACATCGACCTGACCGAAGACCCGTTCGTGAAGCGGGGCAAGGGCAGTTCACCCTTCGACGAGGAAGGCGTGCGTGTCGCTCCACGTCAGGTGGTGGAGGCCGGGCGCGTGAAAGGCTACTTCCTGAGCAGCTACACCGCCCGCAAGCTGGGCATGCGCACCACCGGCAATGCCGGCGGCTCCCACAACCTGGTGCTGCGCTCCCGGCTGACGCAGCCCGGCGATGACCTCGATGCCATGATCCGGGCCATGGGCAGCGGGCTGTTCGTGACCGAACTGATGGGGCAGGGCGTCAACTACGTCACCGGCGACTACTCGCGCGGCGCCAGCGGATTCTGGGTCGAGAACGGCCGCATCGCCTACCCCGTCCATGAAATCACCATCGCCGGCAACATGAAGACCATGCTCAAGGACATCGAGGCCATCGGCTCCGATACCTACCAGTACGGCGCCAAGGCCACCGGCTCGGTACTGATCGGAAAGATGAAGGTGGCAGGCAACTGAGCCCCTGGCGTTTCGCCAAGGCAGGCCATCCAGGGGAGTCCAGAATACCGCCACAGGCGGAGAGTCCGGAGAAACGCCTTGCAATTTGATGTCGCTCGCAGCCTGTCTGGGCTGCTTTCCTGGCGGGGGCAGATGGCCAGCGTGTGGGTGGCCCTTGGTTTGTCCATGGGGGCTGCCGGTGCACAGGAAGCCCCCAAGCTGATCATGCCCTCGCCTCAGACCCTGCACCCCTGGCAGGTTCCGCCGCCGAAGGTGTCCGCAGAGGCCTACTTCGTCAACCTCGCGAACGGCGACAAGATCGAGACGCCCTTCCTGCTCAAATTCGGGCTTTCCGGGGGGTGGGGCCTGGCGCCCATCGCGGCACCGACAGGCGGAAAGTCCGGCCACCACCACCTGCTGATCAATCGCGACCTGCCCCTGGATTTCAAGCAGCCGCTTCCATTCAACGACCAGTACATCCACTTCGGCAAGGGCCAGATGGAGACAGTGCTCAACCTCGCACCGGGAAATTACACCCTGCGCCTGTTGCTGGCGGACGACAAGCACCTGCCGCATTTTGTCTACAGCAAGCCGGTGTCAGTCACGGTGCTGAAGAAGAATCCCGGTGACCCGGCGGCACTCGTCAGGAAGGGCGTTCAGTTGCTGGTGCCGGCCAACAACTCCCCCAGGACGCCGTTCCGGGTGCAGTTCCACGCGTCGGGGCTGAGCGTGGGGCATCTGGTGCAGAAGCAGAAGGACACCGGCCACTTCCGGTTGACCGTGGTGCCGGTGGCGAAAGGTCAGGAGGCGGTCATGGAATTCGTGAACGGCCAGACGGAGGTCTGGTTGGCTCCGCCTGCTGGTGAATACCAGCTGAAGCTGGATTTTCTGGACAACACCGATCCGTCCAGGAGTCTTGCGCCCACCGCGACCGCGAATATCCGCGTTCCCTGAGTGGTGCTGGCGGCTGCCCGGTGGCTCAGCCGGCCAGAGCAGCCTTCACTGCTGCAGACACCTGCCCCATGTCGGCCTTGCCGGCCAGCCGTGTCTTGGCCAGGCCCATTACACGCCCCATGTCGGACGCGCCTGCCTTGCGGCCCAGCTCCGCTGACAGGCCGTCCACCAGTGCGCGGATTTCCGACTGCACCTGCGCGGCATCCATGCGCTGGGGCAGGTAGGCCTCCAGCACCAGGAGTTCAGCGGCTTCCTTGTCCACCAGGTC
Organism: Burkholderiaceae bacterium; assembly: GCA_044348035.1. Taxonomy (GTDB): domain Bacteria; phylum Pseudomonadota; class Gammaproteobacteria; order Burkholderiales; family Burkholderiaceae_C; genus CAISIP01. The sequence goes on along the minus strand of JBIKTP010000043.1, from coordinate 3,608 downwards.
CTGGCGCTGGGCCGTGGTGAACGCGGCAATGGAGTCCTTGCGCTGCTTGACCAGTTTCTCGATGATGGCAAGCACGGCGGCGTCATCCAGGGTGACGCGTTCGTCCACCTCCTTCTGCTTGCAGGCAGACAGCAGCAGGCGGATGGTGCCCAGGCGGGCGCTGTCCTTGGCGCGCATGGCGGTCTTCATGTCATCGGTGATCTGGTCCTTGAGCGCCATCATGTTCTCCTGGTCGAAAAATACAAAACCCGCTCGCGGGTCACCGGGGGCGGGTCATGGGGGAAGCAGTTGCCAGGCGCCGGGCCTGGCTGCAAGCATCAGTACAGCTTCTTGGGCAGCTGCATCGAGCGGATGCGCTTGTAGTTGCGCTTGACCGCGGCAGCCTTCTTGCGCTTGCGCTCGGCGGTGGGCTTCTCGTAGAACTCGCGTGCGCGCAGGTCGGTCAGCAGGCCCAGCTTCTCGATGGTGCGCTTGAAGCGGCGCAGCGCAACGTCGAAAGGTTCGTTTTCTTTAACGCGGATGGTGGTCATTGGCTCGAATTTTCTGAAAATGCGCCAAGGCGAGATCGGGCACCCGGGCTGAAGGACTAGTCTGTACCCCGCAAATTCTGGTGTGGCAGCGGGTTTCGCCAGCAAAGCCGCGGATTATAGTGCGATTGTTCCCCGGTTCAACCGATCCTGCGCCAAAGCGCGGGCGCAGGCATGACCGCTGGCCCAGGCCCATTGGAAGTTGTAGCCGCCGAGCCAGCCGGTGACGTCCACCACCTCCCCGATGAAGTACAGACCGGGCTGGCGGGATTCCATGGTCTGGCTGGACAGCGCGCGGGTGTCCACGCCGCCTGCGGTGACCTCTGCCTTGGCGTAGCCTTCGGTGCCGCTGGGCTGCAGCTCCCACTGGGCCAGTTGCCCGGCCAGTGCGGCCAGTGCCTTGTCCGGCACGCCGTCGATGGGCCGTTGCCACTGCGCCTGCCAGTGCGTGCCATGCAGCACCCAGGCCTCGGCCAGCCGGCCGGGCACCAGCGTGGCGAGTTCGTTGGGCAGCAGTTTGCGGGACGCTGCCTTGGCCAGCAGCAGCCGCGCGAGCAGATCGGTGTCCGGCACCAGGTTCAGGCGCAGCCCCTGGCCGGGCCGCCAGTAGCTGGAGACCTGCAAGGCGGCCGGCCCGCTGAGACCGCGGTGCGTGAAAAGAAGATCCTCGGCAAACGCCATACGGGAGCGCCCGGCGCCGGTCTCGACCCGGACCGGCAGCGACAGGCCCGACAGGTGCGACCATGGCGTCCAGAATCCCGGCTCGAACACCAGCGGCACCAGGGCCGGCCGTGTATCGATCACCGGCAGTCCGAACTGCCGGGCCAGGCGGTAACCAAAGTCGGTGGCTCCGATCTTCGGGATCGACAGGCCGCCGGTGGCCACCACCACCGAGCGGCAGGCGACAACGCCCTGCGCGCTGTCGAGTTCGTAGCGCAGGCCGTCGCCGGCCAGGGTTCGCACGGCATGCACGGCGCAGCCCTGCCAGTGGGTGACATTGCCCGCGCCGCACTCTGCCTGCAGCATCGTGATCAGGTCCTGCGCGGAGCGGTCACAGAACAACTGGCCCTTGTGCTTTTCGTGGAAACCGATGCCGTGGCGCTGCATCAGCGCGATGAAATCCGCCGGTGTGTAGCGCGACAGCGCCGAGCGGCAGAAATGCGGGTTGTCGCCAAGGAAATTGGCCGGGCTGGTGTGCAGGTTGGTGAAGTTGCAACGCCCGCCACCGGAGATGCGGATCTTCTCGGCCAGCTTCTCGCTGTGGTCGACCAGCAGCACCCGCAGCCCGGCCTGCCCGGCGATGCCGGCGCAGAACAGGCCCGCCGCGCCGGCGCCAATGACCACCACATCGAAACTGTGCATGGTCGGCAGTGTATGCCGCCAGATCCCGTCAGCCCGCCCGGTGGCGCTGCGTTTAAGCGGCGATGGGTTCTGATGCCGAAGCGGCCAGCACGGCTTCGGCAGCGGCGCGGGTCACTTCGCCGACCACGATGATGGCCGGGCTGCTGATCCGTTCTGCCCGCACGGCGTGCGCCAGCCCTGCCCGCGTGGCGGTGATGAAGCCTTGTGTCGGCAGGGACGCGTCCTGCACCACGGCGACGGGTGTCCCTGGGGGCAGGCCCTCGCGCGCCAGCAACAGCGCCAGCAGCGGCGTGAGCACCGGCAGCTTGCGCGCGCCGTTGTAGCTCGGCAGCACGATGGTGGGGCACCGGGAGGCGGGCAGACGATGCAGGCGCGCGTGGGTGGCGTCCAGAAAGCCTGCCATCTCGTGGGCGGTTTCGCCCTTGATGCGCATGGCCAGGCAGAACGCGCCGACTTCGAGCTCGCTCACGCTGCCGTCCAGCACCTGCCCGAACAGGTCGGCGGCCTGTTCGCGCGACAAGGGGCGGGCACCGTCCCTGCCGCGCCCGGTCTCCTTGATGTACTGTGCGATCGCCATGGCGGGATTCTGGACCTTGCCTGATGACGCGGCGCTATGCGCTTATGCCGGCGATGCCATGGGCCGAGCTGCCGTGACCGCGTCCCCTAAACTCGCCACCGATGACAAACGATCCGACACCGCGCCTCGTACTGGGCATCGAGTCGTCCTGCGACGAGACTGGCGTGGCCTTGGTTGCCGGCCGCGGGGAGGGGGTGCCGGCCTTGCTGGCGCATGCCTTGTACAGCCAGGTCGAGATGCACCAGGCCTACGGAGGGGTGGTTCCGGAACTGGCCAGCCGCGACCACATCCGGCGGGTGCTGCCCCTCGCGCGTCAGGTGCTGCGGGAGGCGGACCGGTCGCTGGCGCAGGTGGACGTGGTGGCCTACACCCGCGGGCCCGGGCTCGCGGGGGCGTTGCTGGTGGGGGCCGGCGTCGCATGTGCGCTGGGGGCCGCGCTGGGAAAACCGGTGCTGGGCGTGCACCATCTGGAAGGACACCTGCTGTCGCCTTTCCTCAGCGCCGACCCACCGGAGTTCCCCTTTGTCGCGTTGCTCGTGTCCGGCGGCCATACCCAGCTGATGCGGGTGGATGGCGTGGGTCGCTATGCCCTTCTGGGCGAGACGATCGACGATGCTGCCGGAGAGGCCTTTGACAAATCGGCCAAGCTCATGGGCCTGCCCTACCCGGGTGGCCCGGTGCTGGCGCGCCTGGCGCAGGGCGGTGACCCGCGGGCCTACAAGCTGCCGCGACCGCTGCTCAACAGCGGGGACCTCGATTTTTCATTTGCCGGTCTGAAGACTGCCGTGATGGTGCAGGCCCGCAGGCTGACGCAGGCTGCGGGTGTGCAGGGGGGGGCTGAAGTTGCATTTGCGGAGCTGCCGCAACAGACGCAGGCGGATCTGGCGGCATCCACCGAGGCGGCGATCGTGGAGGTACTGGTGCGCAAGGCTTTGGCCGCCGTGCGGCAGACGGGGCTGCGCCGGCTGGTGGTGGCCGGTGGCGTAGGAGCCAACCGCAGCTTGCGTGCGGAGCTTGACCGCGCCTGCGCCAAGGCCGGCATTCGCGTGCATTACCCGGAGCTGCACCTGTGCACCGACAACGGTGCCATGATCGCATTGGCTGCCGCCATGCGCCTGCAGGCAGGCCGGGCCGAGGCCCGG
>JBIKTP010000515.1:0-3133 GCA_044348035.1 Burkholderiaceae bacterium | reverse complement strand
CGGTGGTCGCCGTATCATTAGCCAGCGGGTGCTCGCCAGCGCGCGACGCATGCTGCATGAGCGCGAGTTGCTGCGCCAGGACCTGCAGGGCAGCGCCGAGCGCCCGGTGGGCGCGCTGCGTATCGGCGTGGTGCCCACCGCGGTGCCGATCGCGGCCCGGTTCGCCGCGTCGCTGCAGGCGCGTTACCCGGGCATCGCGCCGGTGGTGCTGTCGATGAGTTCGCCCGAGATCGAAGGTGGCCTGGAAAGCCTGTCGCTGGACCTGGGGCTGGGCTACACCGACCGGCTGGCGCAGCTGGGCATCCGGCTGGGCACGCTGGCGCAGTATGCCGAGCATTATTTTCTGGTCCGACGTGCCCGACAGGCGGGGTACGGCCGGCTGCAGTTCGGCCAGGTGGTGCGCTGGGCCGAGCTGGTGGATCTGCCGCTGTGCCTGCTCACGCCCGACATGCACAACCGTTCGCTGGTGGACGGCGCTTTTGCGCAGGCCGGCATCACCGTGACGCCGGTCATCGAGACCAACTCCATCCTCACGCTGGCGCTGAGCGTGGTGGCTGGCGATGTATGCAGCGTGTTGCCAGGGGCCCTGGTGGGTGCCGTGCGGGGGTACGGCGAGCTGGAGGCCTTGCCACTGGCCGAACCCCGGATGCTCACACCGGTCGGTTTCATGTTCCCGCCGGGCGACCGTCCGTCCCGTACCCAGGAGGCTGCGCGCGCGCTGGCCAGGGATGCGGGCTGGCTGGCACAGGTGGCGGCCAACAGCGGCGCGTTGGTCTGATACTGGCGGCGGCATTCAGGTCTTGAATGGGCCGGTGTCCCGATTCAATTGGACGCCCGGCGGTCGCGCCCGTGATACTCGGCCGATCATGACGTCCTCCGTTTCAACGCCTGCCGTTCCCACCCTTGCCCGCGTGAGCGTCGACGACATGCGCGAGCGCATCCGCCGCAAGAGCCGCATGAAGGGCCGCCAGGCCGAAGACGATGCCGTCGCCGAGGTCCGCGGCCTGATCGGCGCACCGCCGCCGGGTGGTCATCGGCGCGACCTGCTCATCGAACACCTGCACCTGCTGCAGGACAGCTGGCGCTGCCTGCACGACCGCCACCTGGTGGCACTGGCTCAGGAGATGCGCCTGCCCATGGCCGAGGTGTACGAGGTGGCCAGCTTTTACCACCACTTCGATGTGGTGCGCGGCGACGCGGCCGCGCCGGGCCTGACGGTGCGTGTCTGCGATGGCCTGAGTTGCGAACTGGCCGGCGCCGGCGACCTGCTGGCGCGTCTGCCCGCGATCCTGGGCCGCCCCGATGTGCGCGTCATCTCCGCGCCCTGCGTCGGCCGCTGCGAGCAGGCGCCGGTCGCGGTGGTGCACCAGAATCCGGTGCCGCTGGCCACCCTGGAGCGTGTTCGCGCAACCGTGGAGGCTGCCGCGGTCGTACACCCGCCGGCCGACGACCAGGCCGACTTCGATGCCGCGGGCCATGCGTGCCGCAGTCTGTCGCCGGTGCCGGACGCGCTGCTGGTGGCCCCGGCCTACACCGGTTATGCGCGGTACCGGGCCCAGGGCGGGTACACGCTGGCCGCGGCGCTGGCACAAGGCCGCGACGACCCGCAGCGCGTGCTGCAGCAGATGGAAGATTCCGGCCTGCGCGGGCTCGGGGGCGCCGGCTTCCCGGCCGGCCGCAAATGGCGCATCGTGCGCGAGCAACCCGCGCCGCGCCTGATGGCCGTCAACATCGACGAAGGCGAACCCGGAACCTTCAAGGACCGCAGCTGGCTCGAGCGCGACCCGCACCGTTTCCTCGAAGGCATGCTGGTCGCCGCGCAGGTGGTGGGCATCGACGCCTGTTACATCTACCTGCGGGACGAGTACCACGGTTGCCGTGCCATCCTGGCCGCCGAGATCGCCCGCCTGCAGGCCGACCCGCCCTGCCCACTGCCGCGCATCGAACTGCGCCGCGGCGCCGGCGCCTATATCTGCGGCGAGGAGTCGGCGATGATCGAGAGCATCGAGGGCAAACGCGGCGAGCCGCGCATGCGCCCGCCCTACATCGCCCAGGTGGGCCTGTTCGGCCGGCCGACGCTGGAGCACAACTTCGAAACCCTCTACTGGGTGCGCGATATCGCCGAAAAGGGCGCACAGTGGTTCAGCAGCCACGGCCGTCATGGCCGCAAGGGCCTGCGATCCTTCAGCGTCAGTGGCAGGGTCCGCGTGCCGGGCGTCAAGCTGGCGCCGGCCGGCATCACGCTGCGCGAGCTGATCGACGAATACTGTGGCGGCATGCAGGACGGCCACACGCTGTATGCCTACCTGCCCGGGGGCGCGTCGGGCGGCATCTTCCCGGCCAGCCATGCCGATGTGCCCCTGGACTTCGACACGCTGCAGCCGCATGGCGGATTCATAGGTTCGGCAGCTGTCATCGTGCTCGGGCAGCAGGACCGGGCGCGCGATGCGGCGCTCAACATGATGCGCTTCTTCGCCCATGAGAGCTGCGGGCAGTGCACGCCCTGCCGGGTAGGCACGGCCAAGGCGGTGCGCCTGATGGAGGCCGCCACCTGGGACAACGACACGCTGGAGGACCTGAACCAGGTCATGACCGACGCGTCCATCTGCGGCCTCGGCCAGGCGGCGCCAAACCCCGTGCGATGCGTGCAGAAGTACTTTCCCCAGGAGATCGCTGAATGAACGCGCCCACCAGTCCCGCGCACCTCCAGCCAGCCACGGTGGACTTCACGCTGGACCAGCGGCCAATGAAGGCCTTCGAGGGCGAAACCATCTTCCAGGCGGCCAGACGCGCCGGGGTCGAGATCCCTCACCTCTGCCACAAGGAGGGCTACCGCCCGGACGGCAATTGCCGGGCCTGTGTGGTCGAGATCCAGGGCGAACGCACCCTGGCGCCGAGCTGCTGCCGCGCCGTCAGCGCCGGCATGCAGGTGCAGGCGGCCAGCCCACGCGCACGCAAGAGCCAGGCGATGGTGCTGGAGATGCTGCTGTCGGACATGCCCGACACCGGCTACAAGTGGACCGACGCCGACCTGCCGGCGAACGGTGGCCTGCCCGCCGGCCAGCATGGCGAACTCAGCGACTGGGCTGCGCGTCTGGGGGTGCAGGTGCGCCCCGCACTGCGGGAACTGCGC
>JBIKTP010000513.1:0-3136 GCA_044348035.1 Burkholderiaceae bacterium | reverse complement strand
ACGACTTGGAATCAGTTCGAAATAGTCTTGGCGGAAACGGAGGGATTCGAACCCTCGATGAGGCTCTACACCCCATACTCCCTTAGCAGGGGAGCACCTTCGGCCACTCGGTCACGTTTCCTGGAAATCTGACTGGATTATGGCACGACTACCGTGCACTGTCCGACGGGACCTGGTCCAGATCGAAGGCCTTGTGCAGGGCGCGCACGGCGAGCTCCATGTACTTTTCGTCGATGACCACCGAGGTCTTGATCTCGCTGGTGGAGATCATCTGGATGTTGATGCCCTCCTCGCTCAGCACCCGGAACATGCGGCTGGCCACGCCCACATGGCTGCGCATGCCGATGCCGACGATGGACACCTTGCAGATCTTGGTGTCGCCGACGATGTCGTGCGCGCCCAGGCTGGCGGCGATCTTGGTGCGCAGCAGGTCGATGGCCTTGGCGTAATCGCCGCGGTTGACGGTGAAGCTGAAGTCGGTCTTGCCGTCCTTGCTGAGGTTCTGGATGATCACGTCGACGTCGATGTTGGCGTCGGCGATGGGGCCCAGGATCTGGTAGGCGATGCCTGGCTTGTCGGGCACACCCATCACGGAGATCTTGGCTTCGTCGCGGTTGAACGCGATACCCGACACGATGGCTTGTTCCATTTGCTCGTCTTCCTCAAAAGTGATCAGGGTGCCGGACTTGGCTTCTTCCTGGATGGGGATGTCCCAGGGCGTGAAGCTCGACAACACGCGCAGCGGCACCTTGTACTTGCCCGCGAATTCCACCGAGCGGATCTGCAGCACCTTGGAGCCCATCGAGGCCATTTCGAGCATTTCCTCGAAGCTCACGGTGTTCAGGCGGCGGGCTTCGGCCACCACGCGCGGGTCGGTGGTGTAGACGCCGTCGACGTCGGTGTAGATCAGGCACTCCTGCGCCTTCATGGCGGCAGCCACGGCCACGGCCGAGGTGTCGCTGCCGCCGCGGCCCAGCGTGGTGATGTTGCCCATCTCGTCCATGCCCTGGAAACCGGTGACGATCACCACCTTGCCGTTGGCGAGGTCGGCGCGCACCCGCTTGTCGTCGATCGACTCGATGCGGGCCTTGGTGTAGGCGCTGTTGGTACGGATGGGCACCTGCCAGCCGGCATAACTGACCGACTCCATGCCTTCGGACTGAAGGGCAATCGCCAGCAGCGCGCTGGAGGCCTGCTCGCCGGTGGCGGCCAGCATGTCGAGTTCGCGGCTGTAGTCGTCCGACGGCTGGGCGGGCGCCAGTTCCTTGGCCAGGGCCAGCAGGCGGTTGGTCTCGCCACTCATGGCGCTGGGCACCACCACCATCTGGTGGCCGGCGCGCGCCCACTTGGCCACGCGCCGCGCGACATTGCGGATGCGCTCGGTGGAGCCCATGGACGTACCACCGTACTTGTGAACAATCAGTGCCATTGGATGTCTTGAAGAGTCGAGTGTGTGCCGAGCCTGCAGCCGTGTTGCAGCACCAGCCCCGTGCCGCGCAGTGGCACGGAACGCTCACCCGGTCGAGGCTGGATCGGCGGCGGGATTGTACCAAGTCAGCCGTTGGCCCAGCCTGCGCGCGAAGCCGCAGCCCACCTTGATGTGGATGCGGTGGCCACGCGTGCTGCAGGCCTGCAGCTGCTCCAGCAGTTCGTCGAGTTGCGCCGCCTGAGGCACCACCCGGTGCGTGCTGCGCAACCAGTGTCGCAACAGGTTGGCCTGGCGCGGGCGTGACAGTTCGCGCACACGGGCGATGGACACACCCGTGCCATCCGCCACCCGGGCAAGGTCTTCGCGCGCAACGTCGTCCAGCAGCTCCTGCGCCTGTGCGGCATGGCGCGCAGTGCGTGCGATGGTCTCCCGGAAGGCGGGAAATGCCTGCTCCAGCGCCGGCAACACCCAGGCGCGGATGCGGTTGCGGGTGTATGCCGTGTCGGTGTTGGTCGGGTCCTCGACAAAGCGCGCCCCACGCGCGGCCAGCCACTCCCGCAAGGCCGGCCCGGGCACCCCCAGCAGCGGGCGGTGGTACCGGATGCCTGCATGCTCCCAGGCGGCGGGCATGGCCGCGAGGCCCGGCAGGCCGGCGCCCCGGCTCAGGGCCAGCAGCACCGTCTCGACCTGGTCGTCGGTATGCTGCGCCAGCGCGACACTGCGGCACACCAGGGGCCCGATGCCCGCAGCCACTGCAGATGCAAGGGCGCCGTAGCGGGCATCCCGGGCGGCGTCCTCGGGGCTTTGGCCACTGGCAGGTCGGGCGTCGACGCGGCACACCACGAGCGGCACGGACAGCGCCGCGCACAGGCTCTCGCAATGGGCGGCAAATCCGTCGGCGGCGGGCTGAAGCCCATGGTGGACATGGATGGCGGCCACATGGCCCGGCCAGCGCTGCGCACAGGCCAGAAGCAAGGCCGTGGAATCCGCGCCGCCACTCAGGGCAACTGCGAGCGGCAACGCGGGCGAAAAAGCGTCGAGCGCCTGGTCCAGCGAAAGCGGCGTGCGGCTTCTACTTGCTGGCGGCCTTGGCATCGGCCTTGGTGTCGGTGAATCGGCCATAACTCTGCAGCCGGTCGTAACGGCGGTCGAGCAGCTCCTTGACCTTGAAATCGCTGACCTGGCGATAGGCATCGGTCAGGGCCCGCTTGAGGAAGGCGGCCATCTGCTTGTGGTCGCGATGGGCGCCGCCCACCGGTTCGTTGACGATCTTGTCGACCAGGCCCAGGGCCTTGAGCCGGTGCGCGGTGATGCCCAGTGCATCGGCGGCATCCTGCGCGCGCTCGGACGTCTTCCAGAGGATGGAGGCGCATCCCTCGGGGCTGATCACGGAATAGATGGAATACTGCAGCATCAGCACCTGGTCGCCCACCGAGATGGCCAGTGCGCCACCAGAGCCGCCCTCGCCGATGATGGTGGTGATGATGGGCACCTCGAGCTGGGCCATCTCGAAGATGTTGCGGCCGATCGCCTCGGACTGGCCGCGCTCCTCGGCGTCGATGCCCGGGTAGGCGCCGGGGGTGTCGACAAAGGTGAACACCGGCAGCTTGAACTTCTCGGCCGTCTTCATCAGTCGCAGCGCCTTGCGGTACCCCTCGGGCTTGCACATGCCAAAGTTGCGCTGGGCGCGCTCCTTGGTGTCGCGGC
>JBIKTP010000514.1:0-3136 GCA_044348035.1 Burkholderiaceae bacterium | reverse complement strand
ATCTGGGTCGAAACCTCGGCATGGGTCAGGCCCAGGATGCGTGTGCGCGGGTCGCCCCTGCGCGCGGCGACGCCCTCCAGCGCCTGCACGTCGAGCGTGTCATCCCGCTCGGGGGCCTGGTCCTGGTAGACCACCACGATGCGGGCAGGGTCGAACAGTTGTGCGCATCGCTGATCGAAGCTGTCGGCAGCAGAGGCCGGGGCCACCGTGGCCAGCGCCATCGTCGTCGCCGCGACCACGGCGAGGCAAGCCGGGCGCAGCGTCGCAAGCGGCCAGGCAGGTACATCCTGCGCACGCGCGATCACCGGTTCAGCCCGCAAAGGTCGTCTCTGGCAGCCCGCGCACGCCGGGGATGCGGATGGCGAACAGCGAGCCCGACTGCGGGGCGGAGGCCAGGGTCTGCTCGCCGAGGCGGATCGAGGCACTGGTCACATACAGCGTGTCGAGGTTGGCGCCACCGAAGCAGCAGCTGGTGGGCCGCGGCACCGGCATGCGGATGCGCAGCAGTTCGCGCCCGTCGGGCGAGTACCGCGACACGCGCCAGGCATCCCACACGGCCACCCACAGGCAGCCTTCCTCGTCGACCGTCAGTCCGTCGGGGGTGCCGTCATTGGCGTCCAGGATGATGAAGGGCCGCCGGTTGCTGATGGTTCCCGGAAAAAGGTCGAAGTCGTAGACGTAGATCGTGCGCCGCACCGAGTCGGTGAAATACATGCGGCGGTTGTCCGGGCTCCAGCCCAGGCCATTCGACACGGTGATGCCGGAGTCCATCTTCTTCCAGGACCCGTCGGCATGCACCCGGAACAGGTTGCCGCGGTTGGCGGCGGTGCCCATGTCCAGCGTGCCGATCCACAGGCGGCCCATGCGGTCGCACTTGCCGTCGTTGTAGCGGTTGCCAGGGCGTTCGGATTCGGGGTGGCAGAACGCGCTGAGCGTCTTGGTCGCCATGTCCAGCGTCATCAGGCCGGTGGGCGTGGCCACCAGCAGCCCGCCGGTCGACTTGGGGATGGCCACGCTGACCATCGAGCCGAGCTTGACCTCGCGGTCGGTGTGGTGCACGCTGTCGAAGCAATGGACCGACGGGGTCAGGATGTCGACCCAGTACAGCGCGCCATCGCGCGGGGACCAGGTCGGGCCTTCTCCCAGCAGCGAGCGGGTTTCGGCCACGCACTGCACATCGAAACCGGCGCCGTCGGTCGGCTCGGCGCGTGGCTGGATCGACATGAACTGGCCGCCGGCATTGTGCGAGATCGTGCGCGCGGAGCCGATCACCGGCGAGGACAGGCCATGCAGGTGCACCGCGTCGAGCTGGTCGGCGCGCCCGCCCACGCACACGGCGCCGATCGGGCGGCCCTCGATGTCCAGGATGGGCGCGGCCACCGAGACGACGCCATCCTCATGCTCTTCGTATTCGACGGCATAACCACGCGCACGGGTCAGGTCGAGTTCGCTCTTGAGGGCCTCGCGGCTCGTCAGGGTGCGGCCGGTGAACGCCTGCAATGCCAGCCGCTCGAGCAGGGCCACCTGGCCGAGCGACTCCATGTGGGCCACGATCACCTTGCCGGCGGCAGTGGCATGCACCGGCAACCGGGCACCCACCCGCGAGCTGTTGCGCGCCTCGCGCTCGGTGTCCTGCGAGGCGATCACGATGATGCTGTCGCCGTCGAGCACGGCCAGGTGCACCGACTGCGCGAGCACATTGCGCAGGCGCACCAGCTCGTCCTGGGCGGCCAGACGCAGGTCGAAATCGCTCCAGACTTCATGGGCCAGTTCGAGCAGACGAAACCCGAGCTGGTAGGTCTTCGTGGGCAGCTCGTAGCGCAGCAGGCCTTCGCGCATCAGGGTCGCCAGGATGCGGTGCAGGGTGGCCTTGGGAAGGTTGCCGGCGCGCAGCAGTTCAGTGAAGGTCATTGGCGCCGGCGCGGCCGACACGATGTTGAGCAGGCTCATGGCCTTTTCCAGCACGCCCAGACCGGCGGGCGCCGGTACGTCGGCGCGGGCAGGGTCGGACGCAGCTGGCGGCACCAGCGTGAGCTTTCCGGCTGGGGAGGGGCGGGCGTGCATGGCGATGAAGTCTACCCGGGGTTCGGTTTCATTCAAAGGAACTCCTTGCGGAGCCTGTTGTCCTTGCATGTTGCAGGGACGATCATTGACAGAAGGGACTCGATTCTGTCGCTTTGCACCTCGGAATCGGCCTAGGGTAAGTACCGATAGGTGAAACTGCGGGTCGGATCAACAATCCGCTCAATCAGTTTGTTCCGTTGTTTGGAACTTTTGAGGAGACACCCGATGATCACCCGCAGACAATTCGCGGCAGCCGCCGCTGCGACAGGCACCCTGCTCGCCACCGGCCGCGCAGGCGCCCAGACCCGTACGCTGACCTACGTGGGCTGGTCGCAGGACGAGGCCGCCAGCAAGCCGGTGCTGACCGGCATGTTCGAGGCCTACCGCAAGGCGCAGGCCGATGTGAAGCTCGATGTGGTCGGCTTCCCCTGGGGCCAGATGCAGCAGAACATCCTGCTGCGCATGCGCTCCAACCAGCCGCTGGATGTGGTGCAGTTGGCTGAACGCTGGCTGCCGCAGTTTGCCAGCACCGGCAAGATGGTCGACCTGCACGAGGTGTACGGCAAGGCCAACCTCGAGAAGCAGATGAGCCCGGGCGTGCTCAAGCTCGGCGAGTTCCGCGGCAAGCAGTACGGCCTGCCCTGGACGGCCGGCTCCATCGGCATGGTGGCCAACGCCAAGGTCCTCAAGGACGCCGGCATCTCCGCCCCGCCCAAGACGGTCGACGCCTTCCTGGAAGCCCTGCGGGCCATCAAGCGCACGCAGCCGCAGAGCGTGCCCTATGCGATGACCACCAAGAACAACAACTCCATGAGCCCGGACTTCCAGGTCTGGCTGTGGACCTTCGGCGGCCAGCTGTTCGACGACAAGGGCAAGGTCGCAGTCAACAGCGCGGCCGGTGTCCGTGCGCTGACCTTCATGGCCGACCTGGTCAAGGAAGGCCTGACCGCCAAGGACATCGACCGCCCCGACGCCCGCCGCATGTACGGCCAGAACCAGACCGGCTTCTACCAGGACGCACCGCTGGCGCGCGGCTTTGCCCGCAACAACTCCGGCAAGGGCACCGAGTTCG
>JBIKTP010000512.1:0-3137 GCA_044348035.1 Burkholderiaceae bacterium | reverse complement strand
GCGACCCCGCCTACGTCCGTTCACCGGGCAACGGCTGGATGAGCCTGCTCGACCCGGCCTACCTGGCCGAACGCGCAAAACTGATCAACGCGGCACCCGGCGGGCAGAGCCTGAAGGTCGCCAGGCCCGGCACACCCGGTGGCCAGAAGAGCGCCTTTGCGCCGATGCCTGACCAGATCGAATACGGTACCTCCCACATCTCGATCGTTGACAGTTTCGGCAATGCGGTGGCCATGACCACCACGATCGAGGACGCCTTTGGCGCGCGCCAGATGGTGCGCGGTTTCCTGCTCAACAACGAACTGACCGACTTCAGCTTCGCACCCGCCGACGCCAGCGGCGCGCCGATCGCCAACCGCGTCGAGCCAGGCAAGCGCCCGCGCTCGTCGATGTCGCCCACGCTGGTGTTCGACAAGGCCACCGGCGAGCTGCTGATGAGCGGCGGCAGCCCTGGCGGCGCGCTGATCATCCACTACACGGCCAAGACCCTTTACGGGGTGCTCAACTGGGGCCTGCTGCCGCAGCAGGCGATCAACCTGCCGAATTTCGGCTCGCTCAACGGCCCGACGGTGCTCGAGGAAAAGCGCTTCCCGGCTGCCACGGTGGATGCGCTCAAGGCACGCGGCCACGAGGTGCGCGAAGCCACCATGACCAGCGGCCTGCAGGCCATCACCCGTGGCCAGGCGCATGGCAACAAGGTCTGGATGGGTGGCGCGGACCCGCGCCGAGAAGGCGTGGTGATGGGCGACTGAGCGCCGCGGGTGCACTCAGACGTCGATGGCGGACGCCGAGCCCGCCTGCTTGCGCAGCTCGTATTTCTGGATCTTGCCGGTCGAGGTCTTGGGCAGTTCGCCAAACACCACGGAACGCGGTATCTTGAACGGCGCCAGGTGCTCGCGGCAATGCGCGATCACCTCCTCGGCCGTCAGCTGGGCGCCCGCCTTGAGCTCGACAAACGCGCAGGGCGTCTCGCCCCAGCGCGGGTCGGGCCGGGCCACGACCGCGGCGACCATCACCGCCGGGTGCCGGTACAGCACATCCTCGACCTCGATCGACGAGATGTTCTCGCCGCCTGAAATGATGATGTCCTTGCTGCGGTCCTTGATCTTCATGTAGCCGTCGGCGTCCATGACGGCAAGGTCGCCGCTGTGGAACCAGCCACCGGCAAAGGCGTCCTGCGTCGCTTGCGGGTTCTTCAGGTAGCCCTTCATCGCGATGTTGCCCTTGAACATGATCTCGCCCATGGTCTGCCCGTCCTGCGGCACGGGCTGCATCGTCTGCGGGTCGAGCACCCGCACATCGCGCTCGAGGTGGTAGCGCACACCCTGGCGGGCATTGAGACGGGCGCGTTCACCGATGTCCAGGTCGTCCCACTCGCCGTGCTTGGCACACACGGTGGCCGGGCCGTAAACCTCGGTCAGGCCGTACACATGGGTCAGGTCGAACCCCAGGGTCTCCATGCCCTCGATCATCGCGGCGGGCGGCGCGGCGCCCGCCACCATGCCCTTCACGCCCGGTGGCAGGCCGGTCTTCATCGCAGCCGGCGCATTGACCAGCAGGCCGTGGACGATGGGCGCGCCACAGTAGTGGGTGACCCGGTGGGTACGCATGGCGTCGAAGATGGCCTGCGCCTCGACCTTGCGCAGGCAGACATTGACACCGGCGCGTGCGGCCAGCGTCCAGGGGAAACACCACCCGTTGCAGTGGAACATCGGCAGCGTCCACAGGTAGACGGCGTGTTTGGGCATGTCCCATTCGAGGATGTTGGAGATCGCGTTCGTCGCCGCCCCCCGGTGGTGGTAGACCACGCCCTTGGGGTTGCCGGTGGTGCCGCTGGTGTAGTTCAGGGCGATCGCGTCCCATTCGTCGGCTGGCGGAGCCCAGGCGAACTGCGGGTCGCCACCGGCCAGGAAGGCCTCGTAGCTCAGGCTGCCGATGGACTGCCCGGGGCCGAACACGGCGTCCTCGGCGTCGATCACCAGCAGCGGGAGGGCCGACTTGCGCAGCGCGATGGCCTGGCGCATGACGGGCGCAAACTCCGGGTCGACGATCAGCACCCGGGCCTCGCCGTGGTCCAGCATGAAGGCCAGCGTCGGCGCATCCAGCCGGGTGTTGAGGGCATTGAGCACGGCGCCGGCCATGGGGATGCCGAAATGCGCCTCGACCATCGGCGGGGTGTTGGGCAGCATCACCGCCACGGTGTCCCCGCGGGCTATGCCGTGGCGCGCCAGCGCACTGGCCAGCTGCCGGCAGCGCCGGTACACATCGCCCCAGCTGAGGCGCAGCTCGCCATGGGCCACGGCCAGCGCACGCGGGTACACCTCCGCCGTGCGTTCCAGGAAGGTCAGGGGCGTCATGGCCGCGAAATTGGCCGCGTTGCGGGGCAGGTCCTGGTCGAAAATGCTGGCCATCGGGGTCTCCTTCTGGGCCCCACAATACCACCCGTGGCCATCCCCCAGTCATTCATCCAGGAACTTGTCGCACGTGCCGATGTCGTCGACATCGTCGGCCGCCACGTACAGCTCAAGAAGACAGGGGCCAACTTCTCCGGCCTGTGCCCCTTCCATGCCGAGAAGTCCCCCTCCTTCACGGTCAGCCCCAGCAAGCAGTTCTACCACTGCTTCGGCTGTGGCAAGAACGGCAATGCGATCGGCTTCCTGATGGACCATGCCGGCATGACCTTCATCGAGGCGGTCAAAGACCTGGCCCAGCAGTACGGCATGCAGGTCCCCGAGGAAGACATCTCGCCCCAGGACCGCGCCCGCGCCGCCGAGCAGCGCGAGCGGCAGAACACCCTCACCGACGTGCTGGAGAAGGCCGCCGAAGCCTACCGCAAACAGCTCAAGGAGTCCCCGCGGGCGGTGGAATACCTCAAGGGCCGGGGCCTGAGTGGCGCGGTCGCGCGCCAGTTCGGCCTGGGCTACGCGCCTGCCGGCTGGCGCAGCCTGGCCAGCGTGTTCCCGCGCTACGACGACCCGCTGCTGGTGGAAAGCGGGCTGCTCATCCACAACCAGGAGGAGGGCGGCGGCGAGGAAAAGCGCTACGACCGCTTCCGCGACCGCGTCATGTTCCCCATCCGCAACGTCAAGGGGGAGTGCATCGGGTTCGGCGGCAGGGTGCTGGGCGACGAGGAGCCC
>JBIKTP010000511.1:0-3138 GCA_044348035.1 Burkholderiaceae bacterium | reverse complement strand
AACCCGTGGATTTTACGCCAGGGCTGCAGTGCCAAACCCTACAATTCGCTGCCTATGTCGAATCAGCCCCACATCGACCTGATCGCCGAACGGGTGGAGCGCCTGCTGGTGCGCCATGCCGAACTGCAGCGCACGAATGCGCTGCTGGCCAGCCAGGTCGAGGCCCTCACGCAGGAGCGGGATTCGCTCAAGTCGCGTCTGGGCGCCGCCCGGGCCCGGGTCGAAGCCCTGCTCGACCGCCTGCCCGAGGCCCAGGGTCTGGCAGCCTCCCCCCAGCACACGATCAAGCCCGGACCATGAAACAGCTCGAAGTGCAGATCATGGGCCAGAGCTACCTGCTGGGCTGCCCGGAGGGGGGCGAGTCCCGCCTGCTGGAAGCCGTGGAGCGCGTCGACACTGCCATGTGCAAGATCCGCGACGGCAACAAGGTGCGTGCCCGCGACCGCATTGCCGTGCTGGCCGCGCTGAACCTTGCCTTCGACCTCGGGGAGCGCTCGTCGTTCTCCATCGCCACCGCCCCTGCCCCGCTCGCGCCCCTGCCTCCCGAGCCCGGTGCCAACGCGGCATCGCGGGACGAATCCGACACCCACACGCTGGTCTATCTGCTGGACCGGCTCGACCGCGCACTGGGCGATGACGGCCAGTTGATCTGAGCCGGAGGTTTTGTGCAGGAATGCCGCGCGCTGCGTGCGGGCTGCTCCTACAATGGATCTGTCTGCAGTGCTCGTCGGGCTTTATATTTCCTTGAACCAATGCTCTCTGAGCTCGGGCTTGGAACATCGCCTGGCAGGTGTGATCATCTCGCGTCAGATGAACTCGAAGCCAATGCTGACCTCGCCCACCTGAACCCCGGTTCAGGATGCCGGTCCGGTGGCACTTGCAGACACCCTATCGTGGCCAGGCAGAGCCTGTCTGCCCCTTATAACGCAGCACCGCCGTCCATGGCCAGTTCCGCGCCGGTCATGAAGCGGCTGGCGTCACTGAGCAGAAACAGCACCAGGCCCGCGATCTCGTCGGCAGTTCCCTGGCGTTGCATCGGAATCTGCCGCGCCCTTTGCTGGTTCTCCTCGGGCGTGCGCACATGCAGCATCTCGGTATCGGTGGGACCGGGATGCACCGAGTTGACCCGGATGTTGCGACCGACCAGCTCCAGGGCAGCCGCCTTGGTCATGCCCCGCACGGCCCACTTGGTGCCGGTGTAGGCAAAGGCGTTGGGCACGGCCCGCAGGCCGGCCGTGGAGGACAGGTTCACGATCGACCCGCCACCGCTTCGCTCCAGGGCTCCCACCACTGACCGCATGCCCAGAAACGTACCCAGCTGGTTGACCCGCATGTGGCGCTCGAATTCGGCCACGCTGGTCTCCACCAGCGGCTGCGGACGGTAGACGCCCGCGTTGTTCACCAGGCCCCGCAACGGACCGAGCGCCTCGGCCACTGCGACCGCCTGCGCCCAATCGCTCTCGCTGGTCACATCGAGGTGACAGCTCGCACAGGCGGCACCCAGCGCCCCTGCGAGCGCTGCTGCGCGGTCATCCAGCACGTCCGCCACCACCACCCGGGCCCCGGCGGCAACGAGCGCGCGGGCCTGGGCTGCACCCAGACCACGCGCGCCACCCGACACCAGAAACACCCTGCCTTCGAATCCTGTCATGCCTGCCTCCTCCACCATGCACCGGCCAACACTGTGCCAGAGTTCTGACGCCCGGCCAGAAAACCGCGGACGCTGCGGTGCGATACTCCGCGGGCCTTGCCGGCACCGCCGGCCCCCGCAATGCCCGATCTTCCGCTTCTGCTCATCCTCGAACTGGTCCTGCTGGGCCTGTGCACGGGCTTTCTGGCCGGCCTGCTCGGCCTGGGTGGCGGCATGATGATGGTGCCGTTCATGACCCTGATGCTGACAGCTCGCGGCTTCCCTGAAAGCCATACCGTCAAGATCGCGGTGGCAACCTCGCTGGCGACGATCTGCTTCACCTCGCTGTCGTCGGTGCGCGCGCACCACCAGCGTGGCGCGGTGCTGTGGCCGGTCGCCCGGGTGCTGGCTCCAGGCATCCTGGTCGGGTCCTTCCTGGGTTCGCAGGTAGCGGCCGCCCTGCCCTCCAGGATTCTCGGCCTGCTGTTCGCAGTCTTCGTGGCTTTCTCGGCAACGCAGATGCTCCTCAACCGCAAGCCCAAGCCGAGCCGCACCTTGCCCGGGCGGGTAGGCATGTTTGGAGTCGGCAATCTGATCGGGGCCCTGTCCGCCGTGGTCGGCGCGGGCGGTGCCTTCATCTCGGTACCCTTCATGAGCTGGTGCAACGTGCCGATCCACAAGGCGGTGGCAACGTCGTCGGCGCTGGGTTTTCCGATTGCAGCGGCGGGCACGCTGGGCTACCTGATCGCGGGCCGGAGCCTGCCGGACATGCCCCCTGGCACCATCGGCTACCTGTTCTGGCCCGGGTTGCTGGTGCTGTCGCTCGCAAGCGTCTTGGTCGCACCGCTGGGCGCCAGGGTGGCGCACAGCATGGACATCGCGCCGCTCAAGCGCGCCTTCGCCGTCGTGCTGTATTGTCTGGCGGCCTATTTCGTGATCCGCTGAGCACCTGGAAGGACCCTTCACCGCAAGAGTCTGTGTTGTCGGCGCCGGTGCCATCGGCGGCATGCTGCCTGTCCGGCTGGCGCATTGCGGCCACGCCGTGCGCCTGATCCTGCACACGTCGGGCACCACCTCGCACCCCAAGATCGTGCCGCTGTCGCGCCGCAATGTGTGCGCATCCGCCCGCAACATCAGCAGCACGCTGCGCCTGACCCCTCAGGACCGCGGACTGCATGTGATGCCCCTGTTCCATATCCGCGCCCTGATCGCCGGCGTGCTGGCACCCATGGATACGGCCGGGTCGCTGCTGGCCAGCGGGCAAGAAAACAATCCCTCCGCCAACGCCGAGGCCTTCGTCGATGGCCGGCTCAAGGAAATCATCAACCGCGGTGGCGAGAAGATTTCTCCGCGCGAGGTGGACGAGGTGCTGATGGACCACCCCGCCGTGGCCCAGGTCGTGACCTTCGGCATGCCGCACGACAAGCTGGGCGAGGAGCTTGGCGCGGCCATCGTGCTGCGCGAAGGGCAGGACCTCGGCGAACAGGCGCTGCGCCAGTTCGCCGCCA
>JBIKTP010000510.1:0-3140 GCA_044348035.1 Burkholderiaceae bacterium | reverse complement strand
GTCTTGGGGTTGGCCACCAGCATCAAGGTGCCCCATGCAGCCATGGTGACCGGCGAGAAATCCTTGACCGGATCGAAGGGCACGTTTTTGTACAGCTGCGAGGCCATGAGCATCGTGTTGGCCCCCATCAGCACGGTGTGGCCATCTGGTGCGGATTTGGCCACGGCATCGGCACCGATGTTGCCGCTGGCACCCGGCTGGTTCTGCACCAGCACCGGCTGGCCCAGGCGCTCGGACAGTTTGGGGGACACGGCACGGGCGATGGTGTCCATGCCGGTGCCCGCCGTGAACGGCACGATGATCTTGATGGGCTGTGCCGGCCAGGTCTGCGCGGCGGCACCCATGGCGAAAGCGGCTGCCAGGGCGCCGAGCACCCGGCGGAACGTCTTGGTGGCGGTGGTGGATGTCATGCGGTGTCTCCTGAAATGCGTGCTGGTGGGGTGTTGACTCACGGGGTCGCGATGCCGAAGACCTTCTCGGCATTGGTCTGGAAGAACATCTTCTTGTGTTCCGCGCTCATGGCCATGTTGTCCAGGGACGTCACCTCTTCCGGTGCGTACTGGTAGGGGTAGTCCATCGCGTAGAGCACGCGGTCCGCACCCACCACATCCTGGGTGAACCGGATGGCAGGCTCCCAGGCCACGCCGCTGTTGGTGATGTAGAAGTTCTCGCGCAGGTACTCGCTGGGTTTGCGCCCGATCGGCTTCACGCTGGGGTAGCGGTTGGACATCACCGTGGCGCGGTGCATGTAGTCCAGCCGGTAGGCCCAGAACGGCAGCGCCTCGCCCATGTGCCCGATGATGATCTGCCGCTTCGGAAATCGGTCGAACACCCCGGCAGTGATGATGCGCAGCGCATGCAGGCCCGTCTCGACACCGAAGCCGTAGATCGCGCCGTCCAGCCCGCATTCCTGGAACGACTGGATCATGTTGCGCGGCATGGAATTGGGGTGCAGATAGATCGGCACGCCATGCGCTTCGGCAGCGGCGAAGATGTCCCAGAACTTCGGGTCCGACAGGTACTCGCCCTGGGTGTGCGAATTGATGATGACGGAGTGCATGCCCAGCTGCGAGACGCCGCGCTCGATCTCCTTGGCGGCGGCGGCCGGGTCCTGCGGTGCGATGGCAATCATGCCGGTGAAGCGGCTGGGATGGCGGCGCACCGCCTCGGCCAGCTGGTCGTTGGCAGAACGGCTGACCGCGACCGCCGTGGCCTTGTCCATCACCTGCACACCGGGTGCGGTGATGGCGATCACCTGGCGGTCGATGCCGGCTTCGTCCATGTGCTGCAGCCGGATCTGGTCCAGGTCCTGCAGGCAGCGCATGATGTGCTGGGCGCGCGCGCTGGAGCTGCTCATGTAGAAGCCCATCAGCCCCTGGAAGCCGGGGTCGACATCGCTTCGGGCCAGCAGCCTGCGGTACTCGGCCAGCATGTCGGGCGGCGCAAATGCTTCTTCGGTGGCAATGCGCTGGTAGGCGGCCTGCTGCATGGGTGTCTCCTGTGAACGGGTTATCGTAATTTGCGGCGAACCGAATGACAATGCTTCGAATTGCATGGTCAGCTATCGCAAAACGAGCGAAATTATGGACACCCTTGCCAACCTCAAAGCCTTTCTGGCCACGGCCGATTCGGGCAGCTTCTCCGCGGCGGCACGCCAGCTCGGTGTCGTGCCCTCGGTCGTGGCCAAGCGCATCGACCAGCTGGAATGGCGCATACGCGCCACGCTGTTCACCCGCAGCACCCGCAAGCTGACCCTCACCGATGTGGGTGAGCGCTACCTGCCCACCGTCCGCACGCTGGTGGCCCGGACGGACGAGGTGCTGGCCGGCATGTCCCAGGCCAGCGGCGACCTGGAGGGGCACATCCGCATCAAGATCCCCACCACGCTGGGAACCCTGTACCTCAGCCCGCTGCTGAACCAGTTCCTGCTGGAGCAGCCCCGCATCAGCATGGACGTCGTGCTGGCCGACCGGTCTGTCAACCCGGTGGAAGAAGGGTTCGACCTGGCCATCGGCGCCCTGCCCGAGTCCTATGGCCAGGTGAAGGACCGTCCGCTGGGCCCCATCCGCCGCCGGCTGTGCGCAGCGCCCGACTACCTGGCCCGCAATGGTGTGCCGCAGCAGGCGGCCGACCTGATCGACCACGACTGCCTGGTCTTCACCACCTCGGGGTCGCGCTGGGAGTTTCATGGCCCCCAGGGCCAGGTGGGCGTGGACGTGCGGCCCAAGCTCAAGACCAACGATGGCGTGGCACTGTGCAACGCCACGGTCGCCGGTCTGGGCATCGCCGTGCTGGCAGACTACCTGGCATCGCGACCCATCGCATCGGGCAGCCTGGTGCAGGTTTGCCCGGAGCTCAGGCTTCCCGACATCTGGCTCAAGGCGCTTGTGCCGCACAACCGCTACGACCTGCCG
This sequence comes from Burkholderiaceae bacterium, assembly GCA_044348035.1. Lineage (GTDB taxonomy): Bacteria > Pseudomonadota > Gammaproteobacteria > Burkholderiales > Burkholderiaceae_C > CAISIP01. The sequence continues at coordinate 726 of JBIKTP010000510.1, read as the reverse complement.
CGCATCCAGATGCTGCTGCAGTGGCTGGAGCAACGCCTGCAGCTGTCGGACTGAGCAGATTGGCGCCAGGAACCCCGCGATTTGGCGGCAGGCCTGCGGAACTTCACGCGCGCGTCCGCGCTCCCAGACACCATCCACCCTCCGAAAGTCCGCATGAACCCGCCCAACCGCCGTCGCCATGTCATGCAAGCCGCTGCCGCCCTGGCTGCCAGCCTGGCGCTTCCCACCTTCCTGGTACGCAACGCCCTGGCCCAAACGCCGCGGCGCCTGACGCCCTCGCAATCGGAAGGGCCGTTCTACCCGAACCAGGCCATGCAGGACGCCGATGCCGATCTGCTGCGCAACGGCAGCGTCGACTACAAGGGCGGTGAACCCGCCTGGGTGGGCGGCGTGGTCAGCGACCTGTCGGGCAAGCCCGTCTCCGGCGCAGTGGTGGAAATCTGGCAGTGCGACCACGAGGGCGTGTACCGGCACAGCCGCTCGTCCGGCAACGCACCGATGGCCTTTCAAGGCTTTGGCAAAGTGCAGGTGGGTGCCGACGGGCAATACCGCTTCCGCACGATCAGGCCCGCGCACTACCCCGGCCGTACGCCACATATCCATGTCAAGGTCAAGCTGGGTTCCCGGGAACTGCTCACGACCCAGATGTATGTGGCCGGCGAACCGGCCAACGCCCGTGACGCACTGCTGCGCCGGCTGGATGGGGAAGAGCGAACCCTGCTGGAG
>JBIKTP010000509.1:0-3144 GCA_044348035.1 Burkholderiaceae bacterium | reverse complement strand
GCGGCGCGGCAACGACCGTGACCGCGACGACCACATGCCTGCGGCACCCGTCGAGGCGCGCATCTTCGAGGTGCATGTGCCCGAGACCATCACGGTCGCCGAGCTGGCGCACAAGATGGCCGTCAAGGCCTCCGAGGTGATCAAGCACCTGATGAAGCTGGGGCAGATGGTCACCATCAACCAGCCGCTGGACCAGGATACGGCGATGATCGTGGTCGAGGAGATGGGCCACAAGGCGATCGTGGCCGCACTCGACGATCCGGAAGCCTTCGCCGACGACGTCTCCCACCAGGGCGTCGAGTCCCTGCCGCGCGCGCCGGTGGTGACAGTCATGGGCCACGTCGACCACGGCAAGACATCGCTGCTGGACTACATCCGGCGTGCCAAGGTGGCATCCGGCGAAGCCGGTGGCATCACCCAGCACATCGGGGCCTACCATGTGGAAACCCCGCGCGGCATGGTGTCCTTCATCGACACCCCGGGCCACGAGGCCTTCACCGCGATGCGTGCGCGTGGCGCCAAGGCCACCGACATCGTGATCCTGGTCGTCGCAGCCGACGACGGCGTCATGCCGCAGACCCGTGAGGCCATCAAGCATGCCAAGGCGGCGGGTGTGCCGCTGGTCGTGGCTATCAACAAGATCGACAAGCCCGATGCCAACCCCGAGCGCGTGAAGAACGAACTCGTCGTGGAGGAGGTCATTCCCGAGGAGTTCGGGGGGCCGTCGCCCTTCGTGCCGGTGTCTGCCAAGACCGGCGAAGGCATCGATTCCCTGCTCGAACAGGTGCTGCTGCAGGCCGAGGTGCTGGAGCTGCGCGCCCCGGTGGACGCCATGGCCAAGGGGCTGGTCATCGAGGCCAAGCTGGACAAGGGCCGCGGCCCCGTGGCCACCGTGCTGGTGCAGGGCGGTACCCTCAAGACCGGCGATATCGTGCTGGCAGGCTCCACCTACGGCCGCGTGCGTGCCATGCTGGATGAAAACGGTCGCACGGTCAAGACGGCCGGCCCTTCCATCCCGGTCGAGATCCAGGGCCTGACCGAAGTGCCGCAGGCCGGCGACGAGTTCATGGTGCTGGCGGACGAACGCCGTGCACGCGAGATCGCCACCTACCGGGCCGGCAAGTTCCGCAACACCAAGCTGGCCAAGCAGCAGGCCGCCAAGCTGGAGAACATGTTCAGCGACATCACGGCCGGCGAGGTCAAGATGGTGCCGATCATCGTCAAGGCCGACGTGCAGGGCTCGCAGGAAGCGCTGGCCCAGAGCCTGCTCAAGCTGTCCACCGACGAGGTCAAGGTGCAGATGGTGTATGCCGCCGTGGGTGGCATCAGCGAGTCGGACGTCAACCTGGCGATCGCCTCCAAGGCGGTCATCATCGGCTTCAACACCCGGGCTGACTCCGGCGCGCGCAAGCTGGCCGAAGGCAACGGCGTCGACATCCGCTACTACAACATCATCTACGACGCCGTCGATGACCTCAAGGCGGCGATGTCCGGCATGCTCACGCCCGACAAGAAGGAAGAGATCATCGGCACGGCCGAGATCCGCCAGGTGTTCAAGGTCAGCAAGATCGGCTCGATCGCGGGCTGCATGGTCACTGCAGGGCTGGTCCGGCGCAGCGCGCGGCTGCGGCTGCTGCGCGAGAACGTGGTCATCTTCACCGGCGAGCTCGATTCGCTCAAGCGCTTCAAGGACGACGTGCGCGAGGTCAAGGAAGGCTTCGAGTGCGGCCTGAACATCAAGAACTACAACGACATCGAGGAAAACGATGTGCTGGAGTTCTTCGAGATCAAGGAAGTCGCCCGTACGCTGTAAGGCGATGCACCCATGCCAGCCCGCAAGTCCGCAACGCCCAACCGCGCCTTCAAGGTGGCCGATCAGATCCAGCGCGATCTGACGGAGCTGATCGCGCGCGAGCTCAAGGACCCGCGGGTGGGCATGGTGACGATCCAGTCGGTCGAGGTCACGCCCGACTATGCCCACGCCAAGGTGTTCTTCAGCCTGCTCAAGGGTGATCCGGCGCAGACCCAGGAAGGCCTGAACCAGGCGGCCGGTTTCCTGCGCGCCGGCCTTTTCAAGCGGCTGCACATCCATACCGTGCCCACCCTGCATTTCCAGTTCGACCGCACGACCGAACGCGCCGCCGACATGAATGCACTGATCGCGCAGGCCGTGGCCTCGCGTTCCAGGAACGAGGACTGAACCGCACCGGGCCGGGTTTCCGCATTGCTGCTGGGACGCTGGCCTGAACAGCCAGCATATGGGCACCCGATTGGAAACTCCACCCGTCCGCGTGAAAGTGGCCCGCCGCCCTGTGCATGGCGTACTGCTGCTCGACAAGCCCCTGGGCCTGTCGAGCAACGACGCCTTGCAGAAGGCGAAATGGCTGCTGCGTGCCGAGAAGGCGGGCCACACCGGCACGCTCGATCCGCTGGCCACCGGCGTGCTGCCGCTGTGTTTTGGTGCGGCGACCAAGTTCAGCCAGCTGCACCTGGATGCCGACAAGCGCTACCACGCGGTGGCGCGCCTGGGGTTCACCACGACCACGGGCGACGCAGAGGGCGCGGTGCTGCAGGAGCGGCCGGTGGTCGTGACGCCGGCGGATGTGGAACGCGTCTGCGCACTGTTTCGTGGCCCGATCCGGCAGGTGCCGCCGATGTACAGCGCCCTGAAGAAGGACGGCCGAGCCTTGTACGACTACGCGCGCGCGGGCATCGAGGTGGAGCGGCCGGCGCGCGAGGTCACCATCCAGGCGCTGGTGGCGGAACTGGATGCGCAGCAGGCGGTGCTGCACCTGGATGTGACCTGCAGCAAGGGCACCTACATCCGGACCCTGGCCGAGGACATCGGCGAGGCACTCGGTTGCGGGGCCCACCTGGGCGCGTTGCGACGGGTGGCGACGGGTGATTTCGGGCTGGCGCACAGCGTCACCCTGGAGCGTCTCGCGGCCATGACGGAAGACGAGCGGCTGGCATGCCTGTTGCCTGTGGATGCCTTGTTGCCCGGGCATCTGGTGGTGGAACTGGGTCCTGAAGATGCCGGCCGGTTCCTGAGCGGCGTGCGCCGACGCGGGCACTGGGTAAATTGCGAGCGGGTGGCGGTGTACGGCACCGAACCGCGCGCCCTGCTGGGGACCGGCCATGTGG
>JBIKTP010000507.1:0-3146 GCA_044348035.1 Burkholderiaceae bacterium | reverse complement strand
CTGCCTTCGTCCTGGTCATGGTGGTGGTGGTTTACCCGGTGATCAGCGGCATCGCCGCCGGCTTCCAGGACCTGACGCTGCGCACCCTGAGCCGTGGCCAGGTCATCTTCATCGGGACGCGCAACTATGAGCGCGTGTGGGCAGACCCGGTGTTCTGGACCGCCCTGAGAAACACCGCATGGTGGGTGGGGGCGAACGTCGTTGCACAGATGCTCCTGGGCCTGATGCTGGCGCTGATGCTGAACCGGCCTGTGCGCGCTCGCTCCTGGCTGAGGGCCGGCATCCTGCTGCCCTGGGTCGTGCCCAGCGTCGTGGCCGTGCTGACGTGGCGCTGGATGTACGACCCGACGGTGGGCATCGTCAATGAGTTGCTGGTCCGCGTCGGGGTGCTCAAGGATTACTTTCCTTTCCTCGGGGATGTCGGAACCTCGTTGTGGGCTGTCACGGTGGAGAGCATCTGGAAGGGCACGCCCTTCGTGATGCTGCTGCTGCTTGCCGCGTTGCAGATGATCCCTCGCTCGGTCATGGAGGCGGCAGCGATGGACGGCGCCCATGGCTGGCGGCTGGTCTTGTTCGTCGTGCTGCCGCAGATCCGCCTGGCCTTCGCCATCGCGCTGATCCTGACCCTGATCCTGACGGTGAACAATTTCAACGCGATTTGGTTGATGACAGCAGGCGGCCCCCTGAACTCCTCGGAGACCCTGTTCACGCTCGCCTACCGCTACGGTTTCGAGCGGATGAACCTTGGCATGGCTTCTGCGCTGGCCACCCTGCTGTTTGTCTTCCTGGTCGCGGTGACGACGGTGTACCTGTATCTGATCCGCATGCGCGAGGAGGCCTGAGCCCATGCAAGAAGAGATTGTCGGGGTCAGAAGATGGGGCCGGGCGCTTCTGCACATCGGGCTGTGGTGCGCCTTTGTGTGGGCGGTCTTTCCGTTCTACTGGATGGTGGTGACCTCGCTACGCCCGGAATCCGAGCTGTTCGCCCGTCCGCCCGCCCTGTTTCCCAGGGAACTGACGCTGCAGCACTACACCGAACTTCTCCTGGGCGGAAAGTTCTGGCGCTATGCAGTCAACAGCCTGTTCCTGACGCTGGTCGTCACCGGCCTGAGTGTGCTGGTGTCGCTGACTGCAGGCTACGCGCTGGCTCGTTACCGCTTCCGGGGCTCGACGGTTCTGCCAGCGCTGATGCTGTACGGGCAGATGTTTCCCGCCGTGCTGCTGCTGATCCCCTTCTTCATCCAGTTCAGGGCGCTCGGATGGAACGACAGCCTGTGGGCCTTGGTCATCGTCTATCTCAGCTACATGTTGCCGCTGTGTGTCTGGCTGATGCGGGGTTTCTTCGCGCAGGTGCCGTTTTCCCTCGAGGATGCGGCGCGGATGGATGGCTGTACCCGCTGGCAGGCTTTCTGGATCGTGATCGTGCCCATGGCGCGCCCTGGCATCATTGCAGTTGCGACATGGTCGATGATCCACGCCTGGAACGAGTTCCTGTTCGCTGCGACCTTGATCACGAGCGACGAGAAGCGCACCCTCCCTTTGGGGCTCAACGGTCTGATCGGTCAGTTCACGACGGATTGGGGTGTGTTGATGGCCGGCGGGGTGCTGACCGCGCTGCCCATCGTGGTGGTGTTCTTCGCCCTGCAACGGCACCTGGTCTCAGGCCTGGGGGCGGGTGGTGTCAAGGGTTGAGGCGCTCGGCGAGGCGTCTGGCCCCCACCCGGGTGGGGGCGATCGCTTGCCGCAGCTCGACCGTATGCATTGGAGGAATTCCCATTGAGTCGCATCATCGAAATAACAGCGCGCGCCTTGTCCTGCCCGACGCCCGGCGGCATCACCTTCGCCGTGGGGCGTTCGGCCAAGCGCGACATGGTTCTGGTCAAGGTCGTCACTGACGAGGGGACCGTGGGCTGGGGCGAGGCGCACCACGCGCAAGCTCCGAGCACGATTGCAGCTTTTGTCAACGACGCGCTTGGCCCGTCGCTCATCGGGCAAGACCCCCACGCCATCGAGGTGCTCTGGGACCGCGTCTACCAGCGCTTTATCTCGACCCACGGGCCAGGTGCGGCGGCGGTCATCGGCCTGTCTGGCGTGGACCTGGCGCTATGGGACATCAAGGGCAAGGAACTCGGTCAGCCGGTCTGGCGCCTGCTCGGCGGGCAGAAGCGGCGGGTTCCGGCCTATGCCGGGGGGATCAGTCTGGGCTTCCAGCCCGTGGATGAACTGGCCCGGGAGATCGAGGCCCTGATGGAGCAGGGCTACCGCATGGTCAAGCTGCGGGTCGGTGACTCGCTCGAGCGCGACCTGATGCGCGTGGATGGTATCCGGCGGCGCTTCGGGCCCGAGCTCGCACTGGCGGCCGATGCCGGCACCCGTTTCCACAGCCGGGATCTGGCCGGCATCGCCGAGATCTGCGAGGCGGGTCGGCTGACCTGGCTCGAGGAGCCGTTCCCGCCCGACAACCTGCCGGGCTACCGACGGCTGAAGGAAGTGATGGCCACCCCATTGGCGGCGGGCGAGAACCATTTCACCCGCCACGAACTGCGCACCCTGATCTCAGAGTCGATCATCCAATATGTGCAGGCCGACTGCTGCAAGGCTGGGGGAATCAGCGAGTTGATGAAGATCGGCGCGCTGGCCAGCACCTGGCATCTTGCCGTGGCCCCGCATACCTCGGCCTCGGTGCTCAGCACCGCAGCGTCGCTGGCTGTGCTGAGCGCGCTGCCCAACGGCACCTGGTACGAGGCCGATGTGTCACGGGTCAACGCCTTCCGCGATGCGCTGGGCATCGGAGCCCCCACAGTGGTCGACGGGTACATCGAGTCATCTGACCGCCCAGGCTTGGGAGTCGAGATCGACGAATCGGTGATTGATCGGTATCCCGTGATCCTGGGGGCCTCTTACCAGTAAGCCGGTTGCCTCATGGCGCCCCAAGACGAACCCGGGAGACCCTCCATGCGCGTACTGGTTTTGTACTGCCACCCGCTGGGCAACAGCTTCAATGCGGCCCTGCATCGCGCAGCCTTGCAGGCCTTGACCGATGCTGGCCACGAGGTAGACGACTGTGATCTCTATGCGGATGGTTTCGATCCGGTGCTCAGCCCCCAGGAGCGAAGCGACTACCATGACTTGGCCCTCAACCGTCG
>JBIKTP010000508.1:0-3146 GCA_044348035.1 Burkholderiaceae bacterium | reverse complement strand
CCTGCCCCTAGTGCTGCTGTTGCCCCCCAACGTCATGTCGGCTGCGGCTGGGGTCGATGCCATCAGCATCGGCACCATGTTGTTGAAGCAGGATTGGCTGCGGCGCACCAGTCCGCGGCAGGCGTTGCGGGCTGAAAACGGCCCCGCCACTCGCAGGCAGGTGGGGCCGTTGCTTCTGCTGCAGTAACAGAAGATGGCGCACCCAACCTCCTCTAGACCTTTACGCCTACTGGTGCCACCACCAGCCCCCTGATCGTGAACTACGGCAATGCTGGATCTGCCGATGCCACTGATTACACCGGTGCCACGCCTGGAGCGGCAAATCGATCAGCTTTGCTGCAGGCTCTGCCATCGCGACTCTTACGCTTGATCCGGCGGTGTTCGGCGGGGTGGTCGCGGCCAGCGATGTGCTCTGTCAGATCCAGGCCGACCAGCTCGGCAGACCGGTGGTGCGTCCGGAGATCATCGAGACGACCGGCCTGGGTGCGGGGGGCCTCGCCGGGCTCGGTGTCGGGGTCTGGTCGTCACTTGACGAACTTCGCGCCTCGCGCCGCATCGACCGCACGGTCGCGCCAAGCCCCAGAGACCATGCCGGACACCGGCAGTGGCACGTTGCCGTCGAGGGGGCCAAGGGCTGGGCGACGGAGGGCTAGTGCCCTCGGCTTGCAACCATGTCAAGCACCGATGTCTCGACCGGAGGGTTCGCGGCCACTTCGTCCACCGCCTCGATGATCCGTCGGCAGCTGTCGCGAAACACCTCCGGCGGCATCGTGAGCGCTGGCTGCAGCCGGTAGTGCCACTTGCCGTGCTGGGTGATGCCCAGCACCCCGCGCTTCAGGGACGCCTGGTGCACCGCGTACTGGAACGCGGGCGCGGGAGCGATGGTCTCCTTGCTCTGCACGAATTCGAGCGCAGCGAGCGCCCCCGTCGCGCGGACGTCCCCGACCTGCTCGGTCCGCTCCTTCAGTGGAAGCATCTCGTCGAAGAAGATCTGCTCCAGCTTTCGGACGTTCTCGAGCACCCCGCCTTCTTGGATCATGTGGATGCCCTCGATGGCAGCTGCGGCGGCGGCTGGCTGGAAGCCGAAGGTGCTGCCGAGCTGCAGCTTGCTGTGGGCCATCACCTCATCGGTGCCGAGGATGCCGGCGATCGGCTGGCCGCCGGCGGCGAACCCCTTGCCGAGCAGAAGCAGGTCGGCATCAATGCCATCCCACCGCTCGACCGCGAACATCTCGCCGCACCGACCCATGCAGGTCTGCACCTCGTCGACACAGAGCAGCCAGCCCCAGCGCTTGCAGATCGCGCCGAGCCGATCCCAAAACACCTGGCTCGGCGCGTGGATGCCACCTTCGCCGAGCACTGGTTCGATCATCACGCCGGCAACCTGCCCGGGATGCACCTGCTGCACGAGCAGGTAGTCCTCGAGGTAGTCGAGCACCGCAGTGTCGTCGTACGGACCCGGTCCCTTGCTGAACGGCGAGCGGAACCGGTTCGGGTATGGCGTGGTCACGATGCCTGCCACGTACTGCATGCTTCCGGCCGTCACGTTCGAGAGGTCGCTGCTGGTCACGGCGGTGAGGTAGGTCGACTGCCCGTGGTACTGCCCACCAAAGGTCAGGATCAGCGGACGTCCGGTGGCCTCGCGCATGAACTTCACCGCACCCTCTACCGCGAGGGTGCCGGTGACCGAATACTCAACGCGGTTGAGGCGTCCGGGTGCGATGTCGGCGAGCAGTTCGGCGAGCTCGAGCGCCGGGGTGTTCTGGATCCAGGAGCTGATCTCCATGCCGTGCCTGTCCCAGGTGGCGTTCATCGCCTCACGGATGCGTGGCGGCGTGGGGCCGAAGGGGGAAGCCCCCCACGCCGAGATGTGATCGGCGAAGGTGTTCCCGTCGACGTCCACGACCAGCGACCCCCGGCGCGAGGCCTCGACGAACGGGATGTCGGCGTGGTCTCCCATGGTGCCGGTGATGTGCGGGTCGGCCCGCTCAAACCACTCCCGGCTGCGGGGCCCCGGCAGCTCCGTGCGGATCTCGGGCAACTCATGGGGCTGCTCGTCGGGTGGGGTGTGGCCGGTGGTCATCACGGACGGCATGCATCCTCATTACGGGCCGTTTTAGGTCACCCTTGGCCGGTTCGCCCGGCAAGGCTTTGCAGGTTTGCTCACGGGCCGTGGTCGTCGCCATGGGCGTGAATACGGCCATCGTGGCGCTTGATAGGCCAACCCATCTCTGCACGGGCAATCCGACACTTGTGAAGCGCTGCGTAGGACTGTGCATGCTCGTCTCTAGCTTGTGCTGATCCAGTTGTGGACAATCGCCTGGGCTCGGCGCGGCGCCCCTGCAATGATCACCTCTGCTACACGATGTCCGCATGCCTCTGCGGTCTGTGCGCCGGTGGTGGGAGCGCGTCCGGCGACTACGCGATCGCTTGCAGCCCACCCTTCCTGCGGCCTGGCGCCGCCAGCTTCGCGCCGCTGCCGCTGGGGCACCGTTGGCGGACGACAATAGTCGCTCTAGCTTGGGAGACCTCCCTGAAGCCGCCATGTCCATCCTCGGTCCGATCGCCGCGACTGAAGAGCGCTACCGGCAGCGGCTGGAAGAGCGCCAAAGCAACCTGAATGCGATCCAGCAAGGCCATATTCTCACCATCGCCGCCAACACGCCCGATGCGGTGCGGCGCCGCATGCAGCGACTGCACGCCGACCCCGATGTGGTGCTCGGTTTGCAGGAACAGGGGCTGAGCTTCGATCCGGAAGGACCTGGGCAATCGCCCCGCCAGTTCCCCCGCTCCCTGGAACGAGTGTTGGACACCAATGATTTGATGGGCTTGCGTTTCTTTGAGCAGGGGCTGCGGGTGTCCCGCGCTGTGGGGCGCATCCAAATCCGTGATGCCGGTGGCGAGATGTTGGCCTATGGCACCGGCTTCCTGGTCTCGCCGCGGCTGCTGTTGACCAATCACCATGTGTTGCCCTCCGCGGAGGAGGCCACCCGCTCCACGGTGGAGTTCAACTACCAGGAGAGCGCCAGCGGCGAAATCCAGGCCAGCAAGATGTTTGCCCTCGCCCCTAAGGACTTATTCCTCAGTGACGAGGAACACGATTATGCCGTGGTGGCCGTAGCCCCCGATCCGGCCTTAGCCGCCTA
>JBIKTP010000042.1:0-9691 GCA_044348035.1 Burkholderiaceae bacterium | reverse complement strand
GTTGGCCATGGCCCTTGTGGCCACCGCCGGTTCCGTATCCGCACAGTCCTATCCCAGCAAGGTCGTCAAGCTGCAGGTGCCGTTCGCGCCGGGCGGCACGACCGACATCATTGCGCGTGTCATCTCGGAGCCCCTGGGCCGCGCACTGGGCCAGAGCGTGGTGATCGAGAACAAGGCCGGCGGCGGCGGTGTCGTCGGAGCCAACGAGACCGCCAAGTCTGCGCCCGACGGGTACTCGCTGGGAATGGCCACGGTCTCCACGACGGCGGCCAACCCGGCCATCAACCCCAAGATGCCCTACAACGCCGAGACCGACTTCACGCCCATCATCAACATCGCCGCCACCCCGAACGTGATCGCGGTGCACCCGAGTTTTCCGGCCAAGAACTACAAGGAGTTCGTGTCGGTGCTCAAGAAGTCGCCGGGCCGCTATTCCTATTCCTCCTCCGGTACCGGGGGCATCGGCCACCTGCAGACCGAGCTCTGGAAGAGCCTGCAGGGCGTTTTTGTGACCCACATTCCGTACTCGGGAGCCGGTCCCGCGCTGCGCGACACGGTGGGGGGGCAGGTCGAGATCATCTTCGACAACGTCCCGTCGGCGCTGCCGCACATCAAGGCCGGTCGCCTGGTGGCGCTGGCCGTGGCTGCGCCCACCCGACTGGCCACGCTGCCCGATGTGCCCACCTTCAAGGAACTGGGGCTGGAGCCCGTCAACCGCATGGCCTACTACGGCATCCTGGGCCCGAAAGGACTGCCGCGCGAGGTGGTCGACAAGGTCAATGCCGCAACCCGCAAGGCCCTGGAAGACCCGGCCGTGCGCAAGCGCATCGAGGACACCGGCTCGGTCATCCTGGGCAACACGCCCGAGCAGTTTGCGCAGCAGATGAAGGACGAACTCGCCGTCTATCGCAAGGTGGTCGAGTCCGCCAAGCTCAAGCTGGACTGAGGTCGCTGCCCCCATGGCGCCGGAGCCCGTCCCCACGGGCATCGATGATTTCATCGATGCCTTGTGGCTGGAGGAAGGGCTGTCCGGCAACACCCTGGCGGCCTACCGGCGGGACCTGAGCCTGCTGGCGCGCTGGCTGCAACCCCGGGGACAGGCGCTGGACACGGCGCCTGCCCATGAGCTTCTGGCCTATTTCTCTGCGCGCCATGGCAGCACGAAGGCCACATCGGCCAATCGGCGCCTCACCGTGTTCAAGCGTTACTTCCGCTGGGCCCTGCGCGAGCGCCGCATTGCCGTCGACCCGACCCTGCAGATGCAGCCTGCGCGCCAGGCCTTGCGCGTGCCCAAGACGCTGACCGAGGCCGAGGTCGAGGCCTTGCTGGCAGCGCCCGATGTCGACACGCCGCTGGGCCTGCGCGACCGCACCATGCTCGAGCTGATGTATGCCAGCGGCCTGCGGGTCACCGAACTCGTCACCCTGCGCCTGCTCAACATCAGTCTGCAGGACCATGTGGTGCGGGTGTTCGGCAAGGGCAACAAGGAGCGGCTGGTTCCCTTTGGCGAAGAGGCCGGGCACTGGCTGTCGCGTTATCTTGTCGAGGTGCGGCCCGCGCTGGCGGGGGCCAACCCGACGGTCGCCTTGTTCCTCACTGCCAGCGGAAGCAATGCCGGCTCCGGCATGTCGCGCGTCATGTTCTGGAACATCATCAAGAAGCACGCGCGACAGGCGGGCATCGCCACGGCGCCATCACCCCATACGCTGCGCCATGCGTTCGCCACGCATCTGCTCAACCATGGCGCAGACCTGCGCGCCGTGCAGATGTTGCTGGGGCACGCCGACATCACCACCACAACGATCTACACCCATGTGGCGCGGGAGCGGCTCAAGGTACTGCACGCGCTGCACCACCCGCGCGGCTGACCGGTCCACGGTGCTTCAGCCCTGCAGGGCCTCTGCCCAGGCCAGCGCCTGCAGGTGGGCCCAGTTCACCTGCCGGTTGGACAGCGACAACTCGTTCGCATTCCGGGCAAATGCCTCGTCGTCGGCCGTCTCGCAGGCGATCGTGAGCTCCAGGAACGGCGCCAGCACGCCGCGGCGCAGCAGCAGGGCCGAGACCACCGATTCGGGCAGCGAGATGGCCTCCAGCGCCTTGTCCATGGGCATGCCCAGCATGGTGTCGAGCAGCGAGAAAACCCCCACGACGAACGCGTTGTCGCATTCCTCGGGTGGCAGCAGCTCCGCGGCCAGGAGCTCCATCAGCCGGCCCCGCACGACGGCGGTCACGCCCACGGCCGCCGGCACGCCACCGGCGCGCGACGTCGTGAGCAGCAGGGCCGCCCAGCGAAAGAGCTTCTTGAGCCCCAGGATCATCACCGCATGGCGGAAGGAGGTGATCTCGCAGCTCAGGCCGAAACCCGAAGAGTTGATGAAGCGCAACAGGTTGAAGGACAGGCTGGCATCTCGCTTGAGGATCTCCTCGATCTCGGCCGTGGTCGCCTGCTTGCGCACCAGGTTGATCAGCTGGATGATGACCGCCTGCGAGGGCCGGATCGTCTGCCCGGTCACGAGGACGGGCTTGGCGAACCAGTAGCCCTGGAAAAGGGTGACGCCGAGGTCGGTCAGCGTCTGGTGCTGCTCGCCGGTCTCGACCTTCTCGGCGATCAGCTGCGCCTGGGACATCTTGCGCGCCCGTGTGACCAGGGCGGCGAGCTGGCCGGCGGGCACCTGCATCATGTCGATCTTGATGAAGCTGGCCAGCGGCAACCAGGGTTCGTAGACCGGAATCAGGATGCTCTCCTTGAAGGCCAGTTGAAACCCGCGCCTGCTGACATCCTGCAACGTCGGGAGCCGGTCGGCGATCTCCTCGGGAGTGTCGTCGGTGACCGGGGGGACTTCCAGCACGATGCGCTCGGGCTGGACCAGGTCCAGATGGGCTCCTGCCAGGCTGGCGTGCGTGCAATTGACGAACATCTTGCGGTTGTCGATCAGCGCGCCGTTGTCGGCGTGCGAAAGGACATTGAACAGCAACTGCGCATCGCTGGCTGCGCTGTGGGGCAGGGTCGTGACGGAGCGGTCGAACAGCTCGTAACCGAACACGCCGCCGGCCTTGTCGACGATGGCCTGCCTGGCAATGGCGGTGGTGTTGGGGGCGGATTTGCTGGGATCGTCTGTCGCGTCAATGGGCATGGCGTGTCTCGGTCAGGGCTGGGTTCAGAGGTGCATTCTAGGTCTGCACCAGGGTTTGTCCTTACACGCGCCCACGCCCTGCCGGCAACATCAGGACCAGACGACGGCGGAATTGCGCCGGTACCAGCTGTCGATCTGTGCCTCTGCATTGGCCTCGATGCGGCTGCGCTTGATCTTCATGGTGGGTGTCAGGCATCCGTTTTCGATGCTCCAGGGTTCGCGGGCGATCACCATCATCTGCAGACGCTCATAGTCGGCCACCGCCGCGTTGACGCGTCGCAGCACCTGTTCCATCTCGCGCTCGATCTCCGCGCGCAGTTCGGGCTCGGACAGCCGGGGCCGCAGGGTCTCGGCCAGTACCACGCAGGCATAGGCCGACGGCCGCCCCACACCGGAGACGATGGACAGCTCGACCATCGGGTGCTCGTTGATCAGGTTCTCGATCGGGGCTGGCGCCACATACTTGCCCTTGGCGGTCTTGAACAGCTCCTTGACCCGCCCGGTCAGCTTGAGCAGGCCATCGGGACGGCGTTCGCCCATGTCGCCGGTCCGGAAATAACCGTCGCTGGTGAAGCACTCGGCGTCGAGGTCCGGCCGCTTGTAGTAGCCCGTCATCTGGCCCGGCGACTTGATCAGGATCTCGCTGCCCTCGCCGATGCGCACGCTGACGCTGGGATAGGGCGTGCCCACATAACCGGGCGCGTTGAGCGCTGCCGTGGAACGGTGCGAAAACGTGAAGTCCTCGGTCATGCCGTAACCTTCCATGAGCTTGAGGCCCAGCTTGCGGTACCAGGCGATCAGCTCGGGCGGAATCGGCGCAGAACCGCTGGCCGCCAGCTTGACCTGGTCGAGCCCCAGGCCGGTGAGCACCTTGCGCCCGACCAGCTTGCCGATGATCGGCAGCCCGAGCAGGAAGTCGAGCTTCTTGGCCGGCATCTTGGCCAGCACGCCCTGCTGGAACTTCAGCCACAGGCGCGGCACCGAGATGAACAGCGTGGGACGGGCGCGCTGCAGGTCCGCGACGAAGGTGTCCAGGGCCTCGGCAAAGAAGATGTGCCCGCCGCCATCGACCCAGGACACACACTCGACCACCGCGCGTTCGAACGAGTGCGCCAGCGGCAGATAGGACAGCACCCGGTAGTCGCCGGTGATGCCGGACTGTTCCCGGATGTCCTTGGCGTACCCCTCGGCCACCGCGGTGACGGCCCGGAAACTGATCATGGCCCCCTTGGGCGTGCCGGTCGAGCCCGAGGTGTAGATGATCATCGCGTTCTCTTCTGGCTTGCGCTGGGTGCGACCGGCCAGTGGCTGCGTGCGCGCGACGATCGCATCCCAGGTGTCGAACCGGGTCTGCGGCGCCAGCGGCAGCGCGATGCAGGGCATGCCCTGCGGCACACCGGGCGCCTGCTGGTTCCAGATGTCGAGCTTGCCCACGAACAGCAGCTTCGCGTCGCTGTGCTCCAGCACGAAGCGCACCGTGTCGGGCCCCTCCGTCGGGAAGATGGCCACCGTGGTGCCACCGGCCAGCCAGATCGCCAGCTCGGCGATGAAGAAGTGCGCGCAGTTCTTGGACAGGATGGCGATGTGGCTGCCAGGACCGCAACCCTGCGCCTGCAGGTGGGCGGCCATGCGCTGGGCCTGGTCCATCAACTGGCCCCAGGTGTAGTCGGCCACCTTGCCGCCGCCCAGCGGCTGGGTCAGGAACACCTTGTCGGGCTGGGCCGCAGCGTGTTCGTAGATTCTGTCCAGGATCAGTTTGTCGTTTGCCATTGTCAGTCTCCGTGGTTGTTGTTACATCGAGAGGGAACCATCGCGGAACTCGGTCTTGTCGAGCCAGACATTGACCAGCACCGCCCGACCGCTGCGAGCCAGTTCCCGGGCGCGCGCCAGGGCCGCGGGAACTTCGTGCCGATTCTGCACGAGGATGCCTTCGGCTCCGAACGCCTGGGCGACCTTGTGGTAATCGGTACGTGCCAGGACGGTGCCGACGTCGTCGTGCAGCATCTTGACCTGCTCACGCGCGATCTGGGTCCAGCCGGCATCGTTGCCCACCAGCGCGATCACCGGGATGCCGTGGCGCACAAAGCTGTCGAATTCGACCAGGCTGTAGCCGCAGGCGCCGTCGCCGAAGATGATCCAGACTTCGGCATCGGGTTCGCACACGGCGGCGCCCAGTGCGAAACCGGCACCCACCCCCAGTGTGCCGAACGCCCCGGGGTCGAGCCAGCGCAGCGGTGCACGCGGACGCAGCACGTAGGCTGCGGTGCCCACGAAGTCGCCGCCATCGGCGACCAGCAGGGCGTTGTCGCCTGCGACCCGCTCGACCTCGCGCAGCAGCGCGATCGGGTTGACGAGATCTCCTTCGACAGCCCCCTGGGTGTCGATCTCGGTCTCGCGTTCGGCATCGCGGACCTGCAGCCGGGCGGCCCATGCCTGCCAGGAGGAGGGGGGTGACGCCAGCCCGGGAGCTCGTGCGAGTGTCTGCAGGAAGTGTCCTGCGTCGCCGATCGCCGCGACATCGGGCCGGCGGTTGAGGCGGGCCTCGCTGGCGCTGCGGTTGGCGGCGATCAGGGTGGCGTTGCGGCGCACGTGTTTGCCGTAGTCCAGGCGGAAGTCGCAGGGCACGCCGGCCAGCAGCACGCAGTCGGATTCGCGCAGTGCCACGCGGCGCTGGTGGCGCATCTGCAGCGGATGGTCACGGCCCAGCAGGCCACGCGCCATGCCCGAGAGGTAGACCGGAATCCCCAGGGCGGTGATGGCCTGTGCCAGTGTGGCAGCCTCCTGGGACTGCACCAGTGCCTGGCTGCCGATCACCATCAGCGGCCGTTCGGAGCGCGCCAGAGCCGCCACCGCCGCCTGCACTTTGCGCGCCGCCACCTGCGGCACCGGCGCCTGAGCGACATGCGCCTGTGCCGGCTCCGCGCTGCCATCGAACATGCGGGCCACGTGGCGCTGCAGGTACCAGCGCAGGGCACGGTCGGCCAGGCCGGAGCCTTTGCCGGCCGCGTCGGCATACCACTGACGGATCGAGGCCTCGTCGTACAGCAGGTCGACCGGGCACTCGATGAACACCGGTCCCGGAACACCGGTGCGCGCCAGCGCCAGCGCCTGACCGACGGCAGGGCCCAGGTCGCGCACACGGCGGATCTTGATGAACCGCTTGACGTGGGGGGCCACGAGCGGACGCTGGTCGATGTCCTGCAGGGCACCGCGGCCCTGCAGTGCCGTGGGCGCGGCGCCACCGATGAGCAACAGCGGCGACTGTGCCAGCTGGGCGTTTTTCAGTGCGGTGATGGTGTTGGTGATGCCGGGCCCTGCCGTGACTGCCGCCACACCGGGCTCGCCGGACAGACGCGCGGTGGCGTCCGCGGCGAACACGGCCGTGGCCTCGTCGCGCACGTCCACGATGCGGATGCCACGCTGGCGGGCCGCGCTCAGGATGGGGGAGATATGGCCACCGCACAGCGTGAAGACGCTGCGCACACCATGCGCCTGCAGCGCCTGGGCAACTCGGTCACCGCCGTGCTGGCGGGGTGGATTGGGGGCCATCGGGTCTTGTCTCGGTCAGATCACCTGTCGTGGGCCGGTACTGTGCCTGCGTCAAGTATGACAGTTCCGCATCGGAGAATCCGGCCGCCTTGCGGGCCGGCAGATTGAAGGGCCCTGACAAGGCGGGCGCCCGGTAGCGGCGGCTCAGGTCTGCGTAGCAGGCGACCGGCTCGAGCTGCCGCTCGGCACAGAGATGGTGGAACCAGCGGTTGCCGATGGCCACATGGCCGATCTCGTCGCGCAGGATGACATCGACGATCGCGGCACCGGCCTGGTCGCCGACCGAGGCCAGGCGCTGGCGCACGGCCGGGGAGGCGTCCAGCCCCCGGGCTTCCAGGGTGCGCGGCACCAGTGCCATGCGTGCCAGCACATCCCCGCGGGTTTTCAGGACCATCTCCCACAGCCCGTCGTGCGCTGGCAGGTCGCCGTAACGGGCGCCCATGCCGGCCAGGTGGTCGCGCAACAGGCAGAAATGCCGCGCTTCCTCGCGGGCAACACCGAACCAGTCCCGGTAGTAGGCCTCGGGCATCCCGGGATACCGCCAGCAGGCATCCAGGGCCAGATTGATGGCGTTGTGTTCGATGTGGGCCAGCGCGTGCAGCAGCGCTACCCGGCCTTCAGGTGTCCCCACGGCGCGCGGCGCAAGGTGGCGGGGCGCCACGAGCTCGGGGCGTTGCGGGCGGCCGGGCAGTGCCGGTGGCTCCGGGAGCATCTCGTCGGCGCCGATGGCCAGGGCGCCGTCCGCCAGCACCAGGGTCTGGTGTGCCTTGGTGTCGGGATCCCGGATGGTGAGCAGTTCGAGTGCAGCACGGCGCAGCGTCATGGTGGGCGAGCATAGGGCATGTCCATGGCCCGGCGCGTGCCGCATCGGCTTCTACAATTGCCGCAACGGGAGCGAGTCATGGAACTGGGTGAAGGGCGTGGGGCAGGTTGGTTGGAAGCGGGGCCAGGATGGCCGGAAGGCCGCCATGTCTGAGCTGCACAAGTTCCTGTTCGATGGCCTGCCGGTGCGCGGCATGGTGGTGCGGTTGACCGGCACCTGGACGGAGATGCTGCGCCGGCGCGCGTCCAACACGCAGTCGGGTGCCTATCCGGCGCCCGTGCAGCAGCTGCTCGGGGAAATGCTGGCGGCTGCCGCTTTGATGCAGGCGAACATCAAGTTTGACGGCGCCTTGATCGTGCAGGTCTCCGGGGACGGCCCGGTCAAGCTGCTGGTGGCCGAGGTACAGCCCGATCTGGCCATGCGGGCCACGGCCACGGTGATCGGAGAGGTGCCCGATGATGCCAGCCTGAGCGCGATGGTGAACCTGCACAACCAGGGCCGCTGCGCGATCACCCTCGACCCGCGCAAGCGTTTCCCCGGGCAGCAGCCCTACCAGGGCGTGGTGCCGCTGTTCGGTGACCGGGGCGAGAAGCTCGAACGCCTGAGCGATGTGCTGGAGCACTACATGCTGCAGAGTGAGCAACTCGACACCACCCTCGTGCTGGCGGCCAACGACACGGTTGCGGCCGGTCTTCTGATCCAGCGGCTGCCGACGCAGGGCAGCGGCAACCTGGAGGGTGCCCGGCACAGTGCCCGCAACGAGGACGACATCGGACGCAACGAGGACTACCGGCGCATCGCGCTGCTGGCCTCCAGCCTCAAGCCGGAAGAACTCCTCGGACTGGACGTCGACACCATCTTGCGCCGCCTGTTCTGGGAAGAGTCCGTCACGCGTTTCGAGCCGCTTGTCGGTGACGCCGGTCCGCGATTTGCCTGCTCCTGCAGCCGCGAGAAGGTGGGAGCCATGATCGTCGGCCTGGGCGTGGAGGAGGCACAGAGCATCATCGCCGAGCGCGGTGACATCGAGGTGGCCTGCGAGTTCTGCGGCGTGCAATACCACTTCGACCCGATCGATACCGCCCAGCTGTTCCAGCCGGCCAGTGTCCGGGCAGCGGGCGGGTCAGCGCCGCACTGACACCCTGCGCCTGGCGGGTCAGCGCGTGATCTGCACCAGGATCTCGTTGGGCTTGACCATGCCCAGCTCGAAGCGAGCCTTCTCCTCGACCATTTCCATGCCCTCCTTGAGGTCCCGCACTTCGGCGGCGAGACGCTCGTTGGCCTGGCGCGCGAGGTCGTTCTTTTCGCGCTGAAGCGCCAGTTGCCGCGTGAGCTCGGAAACATTCGGGATGCTGCCACGCCCCACCCACAGCTGCGCATGCAGGATCGCCAGCAGCGCGACCAGGGCCAGGGGGATGGAGCGCAGAGGCACGGCGGGGCTGCAGAAGTCGGTGGGCCCGCGGCTCAGCGCAGGTTGTAGAACGCCGCCTTGCCCGGGTAGCTTGCCACATCGCCAAGGTCCTCCTCGATGCGCAGCAGCTGGTTGTACTTGGCCATGCGGTCGGAGCGGCTCAGCGAGCCGGTCTTGATCTGGCCGGCGTTGGTGCCGACCGCGATGTCGGCGATGGTCGAGTCCTCGGTCTCGCCGGAGCGGTGGCTGATCACGGCCGTGTAGCCGGCGCGCTTGGCCATCTCGATGGCGGCAAAGGTTTCGGTCAGCGTGCCGATCTGGTTGATCTTGATCAGGATCGAGTTGGCAATGCCCTTGTCGATGCCCTCCTTGAGGATCTTCGTGTTGGTGACGAACAGGTCGTCGCCCACGATCTGGACCTTCTTGCCCAGGCGGTCGGTCAGGATCTTCCAGCCATCCCAGTCGCCCTCGGCCATGCCGTCCTCGATGCTGATGATCGGGTATTTGTCCACCCAGGTGGCCAGCATGTCCGTCCAGGCTTCCGACGTGAGGCTCAGGCCTTCGCCGCCGAGCACGTACTTGCCGTCGGTGTAGAACTCCGATGCCGCGCAGTCCAGCCCGAGCGCGATCTGTTCACCGGCCACAAAACCGGCCTTGTCGATGGCCTCCAGGATCATCTGGATCGCGGCCTCGTGGTTCTCCACGCTGGGCGCAAAGCCGCCTTCGTCGCCCACGGCCACGCTGATGCCGCGGTCATGCAGGATCTTCTTGAGCGCA
>JBIKTP010000041.1:0-9696 GCA_044348035.1 Burkholderiaceae bacterium | reverse complement strand
AACAGCAGCCGTGCGGTGGCGTAGGTGTAGTCGGGGTCTTTCTCGATCAGGGTGCGCGCCGCCAGCACCGAAGCCTTGTAGACCTCGTCCATCGGGACGCCGTCGTACAGGTTGCGCAGGGTTTCTGCCAGGATAGGCTCGGGACGGATGTCGGCGCCCAGGCCCTCGCAGGCGGAGTCGATCAGTCCCTTGAGCCAGGCCATGTCGAGCACGACGCGGCGCTCGCCGTCCAGCACATGCAGAGCAGGCGCCTTGGGGGCGGCATCTTCCTGCTTGCGGGCGCGTTCCTGGGCGCGTTTCTCGCGGTACAGCACGTAGGCGCGCGCAATTTCGTGGTGGCCGCCGCGCATCAGGCCGAGCTCGACATGGTCCTGCACGTCTTCGATGTGGAAGGTGCCACCGCCCGGACGCGAACGCACCAGAGCGCGGATCACCGCCTGCGTGAGGCCGTCGACCACCTCGCGCACGCTGGCGGACGCCGCACCCTGCGTGCCGTGTACCGCCAGGAAGGCCTTCATCATGGCCACGGCGATCTTGTTCGGCTCGAACGGAACCACCGCTCCGTTGCGGCGGATGATCTGGTACTGGTTCAAGGGGGTGGGGGCTGCACCGCCTCCCATTTCCATCGCCGTCAAGGCACCGGAGCCCGGCTGATAGGTCGTGGGGGGGGTCATGGCAATTTGCATTGTTTCCTCGTCTCTGACACGCGTGTCGTTGGAATCTTCAGGGTTGGGGAGGCACACGCCTCGCAGGACTTCTGATCGCCGATCATCCTGGACAGCGCACACTATATATGGGGTACGGGCCGAATACAAGCCACTACCGGTAGTGTATGGAGCCGGGTTGCGGCAAAATGGCAACAGCGCGTTTGGCAGCACGCCCGCATGGTTGCGGGCTTCGGCGGGGCAAGCCCTAGTCGGCGTATTCCGATGCCTCGGGGCCCACCGGAACGTCGATCTGCAGACGCGCGATGCGATAACGGATCTGGCGCAGGCTCAAGCCAAGCCGGGCCGCGGCCGCGGTGCGGTTGAAGCCGGTCTCGCGCAATGTCTGGACCAGGATTTCGCGCTCCTGGCGGTCCAGGTGGCTCTGCAGATCGGACGGAATGCCCGCCGCCATGGCCGCGCCCTGGGCCGGGCCGGCGGGCCGCGCGACCTCCAGGGGCGCATGCAGGGACGCCGGCATCGTGTGCTCGCTCAGGATGTCCACCTGCAGGTCGTTGCCCTCGCTGAGCGCCACCGCGCGGTGCAGCAGGTTTTCGAGTTCGCGCACGTTGCCCTTGAGCGGCGCCAGGCAGATCTGCTCGAGCATGCTGGACGACAGCGTGGGGACATCGATGCCCGATTCCTCGGCAATGCGCGCCAGCAGGCTCTCGCACAGGGCGGGCAGATCATCCAGTCGCTCGCGCAGCGGCGGTATATGGATGTCGATCACATTGAGCCGGTAGAACAGATCCTGGCGGAATCGCCCGCTCAGGACATCGGCGCCGAGGTCCCGGTGCGTGGCGCTGATGATGCGCACGTCGACCGGCTCCTCCTGGACCGAGCCCACCGCCCGCACGCAGCGCTCCTGTACGGCCCGCAGCAGCTTGGACTGCATGGCCAGCGGAAGGTCGCCGATCTCGTCCAGGAACAGGCTGCCGCCACGGGCGGCCTGGAAGAAGCCATCGCGGTCCTGAGCGGCGCCCGTGAACGCGCCCTTGCGTACCCCGAAGAACTCCGACTCCAGCAGATTATCGGGAATGGCGCTGCAATTCACCGGCACGAAAGGCCCGGCATGGCGGTGGCTGTTGGCGTGCAGCGCACGCGCGACCAGTTCCTTGCCGGTCCCGGACTCGCCCGTGACCAGGACCGGCGCCATCGAGCGCGCCACTTTCGCCACACGCTCCTTGACCGCGCGCATGGCCGCAGACCCGCCCACCAGACGCCGCAGCGCGGCCTCGCCGGCGCCCGGCGCGGAATGGCGCCGCCCGGGCACGGCCTCGGCGCGCGCGCCCTGCACCGCCGAGGCGACGACGGAGCGGAACTGGCGGATATCGACCGGCTTGGTGAGGTAATCGAAGGCGCCCGTCTTGAGCGACTCCACGGCGTTCTCGGCCGAGCCGTAGGCGGTGATCACCACACACCGTTCGGATCGGCGCTGCTCGCGGATCTGCAGCAGCAGGCTGGTGCCCAGGCCATCGGGCAGTCGCATGTCGGTGATCACGACATCGAACCGTTGCTGCCCGAGCAGTTGCCGCGCATCGGCCAGGTTGCCCACACCGACCACGGCATAACCTTCGCGCACCAAGGCAAGTTCGTAGAGGGTGCGCAGGTCCGGCTCGTCGTCCACGACGAGAATCTGCACGTCACTCGGGGATTGTTTCGCGGTCATGGTGTGAAAGGTATTCTGTCAGATGCCGATGGCGCGGCGCCGGACAGGTCCCGGCCACCGGGATCCATCGTGATGAGGAACTCGTTGCCCTCGAACAGTCGTCCGTCCACCGCTCGGCGCGTGCGCTCGAAACCGATGATGGCGCCCTGGCCCTCGCACAGTTCGCGGCAGATGTACAGGCCCAGACCGGTGGAGCGGCTCTCGGAGGAGAAGAAGGGCTCGAACAGATGCCGCTCGACCGAAGACTCCATCGGCTGGCCATCGCTCCACACGCCCAGCACGATTTTGCCCGAGCGAGCGACCCGTGTCGATACCTGGATCGACTGCGGCCGCTCGCTGGCGTAGCGTCTGGCGTTGTCCAGCAGGTTGATGAGCACGCGGCGCAGATGCTCCTGGTCGAAGGCCACCTGCGGGTCGGCCGGGCTGAGCGCGGTGCCGACCGGTATGGCGGCGCCGGTGTGCTGCTCCCATTCATGGCAGATCCGCGCCACCAGCGCATTGAGCGGCGCGAGGATGCGCGGACGCGCGTCGCGCTGGTCCTGCACGCGCGAGATGTTCAGGATCTCGTCCACGATGCCCTCCAGCCGCTGCGCGTTCTGGCGCACCATCTGCGTCAGCCGCTTGAGGCGGGGGTCGGCGATGTCCTCGTCCAGCAGCGCATTGGCCTGCACGATGGCCGCCAGCGGATTGCGGATTTCATGCGCGACAGCCGTGGACATGCGGCCCATGCTGACCAGCTTTTCGGTACGCATGCGCGCCTCCAGCTCGCGCTGGTCCTGCAGGAAAACCACGCACAGGCGCTCGGCGGAATCGCCATCCGTCGCGGTCATGCGGGTGCGTACCAGCACGCGCTGCGGGCCGGCTCCGGCATGGCGCAACTCCACGGCGGATCGCTGCCCAAGGTCTGTCCCGAAACATGACGCCACCACGTCGGCAAGCTCGCTCCAGCCGGCATCCTGGGCCAGGCTGAAGGGCCCCGCAGGCGCCGGCTCGCGCCCCAGCAGCCGGCCGGCCGACGGGTTGGCCGCCCAGACCAGCCCGGAACCGTCCACTACCATGATCCCGTCATTGAGCGTCTCGATGACCAGTTCGTTGACCTGGCGCTGCACCCGGACCGCCAGACGGCTGCGCTGCGAGCGCCGCTCCTCGCTGGCCAGCCGTGCGGCCACCTGGGTCGAGAGGAAGGCGATCACGAAATAGCCTGCACCGGTCAGCGCCGTCTGGGCCAGCAGTGGCGCGGCATCGGGCGCCTGGCGCAGGGACAACAGGCCCGCCTGCGCCAGCAGCAGCAATGTCACGCTGGCCGCCGTACCCATGGCCAGCGCCAGGCCACCCAGGACCGATGCCAGCAACACCGGGAGCGCCAGCAGGGGGGTGTAGTTGATGCCCGAGTGGCCCTGGACGAACTGCAGCGCGGCAAATGCGGCAACGTCGACCCCGATCGTCCAGACCCACTGCGGGTCGAACGTGGCGCCCAGCCGGCGCGGACGCACCGTCAGGCGCGTGCCCAGTGTGGCCAGCAGGTAGAAGCCGCAGACGTAGATCAGCAGCAGGTCGGGCGCCTGACCCAGCGCATGCAGCGCCGCCTGCAACAACAAAAGCAGCACCCCGAGGGTCACACGGGCCGTCATGAAGCCGCGCCACAGGCGAACGAATTCGCCCGGTTCGTCACTATCCGGTGCCGCAACACCGGGCGGCTGTCGCACATCCAGCCACGACGGCGCTTCGGGGGTTGCCATGCGGGTGCGGGTCAGGGCTCGGCTTCGCGCCTGTGTTGCGCCGTGCAGTACACCCCGAGCTTGCCGGCAATCGCATCGGTGCTGGGGCAATGGATGCCGCACCGCGCGCACTGCACCATCTCGATGGACGGCGCGGCGCTCGACGGCTTGTCGGAGCGTGGCGCGGCCGGCGGCTTGCGCCCCTCGCGGCTGGAGCGCCAGACGTAGAAGCCGATCAGAACGACGGCGAGCACCAGCAGGTATTTCATGCGAAACGCTCCAGCAGCACCTCGAGCACGAAACGCGAACCGACATAGGCCAGGAACAGGAGACCCGCGCCCAGATACAGCATGCGCGCCGCGCGCCGCCCCCGCCAGCCAAACCGGGCACGGCCCAGCATCAATGCGGCAAAGGTGGCCCAGGACAACACCGAAAAGATGGTCTTGTGGTCCCAGCGCACCGAGACGCCCTCGCCATACAGCGAATCGCTGAACAGGAAGGCCACCAGCAAGGTGGCTGTCAGCAACGCGAAACCCGCCTTGACGAAACGGAAGGTCAGGCGCTCGATCGTCAGCAGGGGCATCCCGCTTCCCAGGTCGGTGGCCTTGCGCATGCGCTCCTCGGTGCGGCCCATGTACCAGGCATGCGCCACCGCCACGCCGAACAACCCGTAGGAGGCGATGCCCAGCGCCCAGTGCAAGGGCAGCCAGATAGAACTGCGCGGTGGCAGCGGCGACCCGGGGAACAGCTGCGCCAGCAGCACCACCACCGAGCCCAGCAGGCACAGCGACCAGCGGATGCGCAACTGCGGGTAGTAGTGGCTCTCGACGGCATACACCGCAGCGATCAGCCAGACGGTGACCGACAGGGCCGCCGCAAACCCGAACCGCGGTGTTTCCCCTGCAAACCCGCTGAGCAGCAGGGCCGCGTGCAGCAGCCAGGCCAGCGCCACGACGATGCGCGCCGCGTTGTCCCTGTGCGCCAGCGCCACCGCCGGCACCAGGTAACCAACGGCTACCGTGAGGCTCAGGCCCAGGCCGGGGAGGTTTTCACTGGCTAGAATCATGCGCACAGTTTAGCGGTTCGACTGCGTCCCTTGCGGCGCCGGCATCCCCCACGAACGCACCCCCACCACCTGAGAACGCCATGGCCTCCTCGCTCACCGACAAACTCTCGCGCCTTGTCAAGGAAATGCGGGGCCAGGCACGCATCACTGAATCGAACGTGGCCGACATGCTACGCGAGGTCCGAATGGCGCTGCTCGAGGCCGATGTGGCCCTGCCGGTGGTGCGCGACTTCATTGCCCGCGTCAAGGAAAAGGCGCTCGGCCAGGAGGTGCTGGGCTCGCTGTCTCCGGGCCAGGCGCTGGTGGGCATCGTGAACCGCGAACTCGCTGCCACCATGGGCGAGGGTGTGAGCGACATCAATCTGGCTGCGCAGCCGCCGGCCGTGATCCTGATGGCCGGCCTGCAGGGTTCGGGCAAGACCACCAGCACCGCCAAGCTGGCCAAGTACCTGATTGAGAAGCGCAAGAAGAAGGTGCTCACCGTCTCTGGCGACGTCTACCGCCCGGCGGCCATCGAGCAGCTCAAGACTGTCACCCAGCAGGCGGGCGCCGAATGGTTCCCCAGCACGGCCGACCAGAAGCCGCTGGACATCGGCCGCGCCGCGCTGGACTACGCGCGCAGGCATTACTTCGACGTGCTGCTGGTCGACACCGCCGGCCGCCTGGCCATCGACGAAGTGCTGATGCGCGAAATCAAGGACCTGCACGCCGCACTGAACCCGGTCGAGACCCTGTTCGTCGTCGACGCCATGCAGGGCCAGGATGCGATCAACACGGCCAAGGCCTTCAGCGCCGCCCTGCCCCTGACCGGCATCATCCTGACCAAGACCGATGGCGACTCGCGCGGTGGCGCAGCGCTGTCGGTGCGCCAGGTCACCGGGGCGCCGATCAAGTTCTCTGGCACCAGCGAAAAGATCGACGGGCTGGAGGTCTTTGACGCCCAGCGCCATGCGGGCCGCATCCTGGGCATGGGCGACATCCTGGCGCTGGTCGAGCAGGTCAGCTCGGGCGTGGACATGCAGGCCGCGCAGCAGCTCGCCGCCAAGGTCAAGAGCGGCGCCGGCTTCGACCTGAACGACTTCCTGGCGCAGATCCAGCAGATGAAGCAGATGGGCGGCCTGTCCAGCCTGATGGACAAGCTGCCTGCCGCCATGGCCGCCAAGGCCGGTCAGGTCGACATGGACCGTGCCGAGAAGGACATTGCGCGCAAGCAGGGCATCATCCACAGCATGACGCCTCTGGAGCGGCGCAAGCCAGAACTCATCAAGGCCACCCGCAAGCGGCGCATCGCCCAGGGCGCTGGCGTGCATGTGCAGGAAGTCAACCGCATGCTCAAGGAATTCGAGCAGATGCAGGAGATGATGAAGAAGATGAAGGGCGGCGGGATGATGAAGATGATGAAACGCATGGCCGGCATGAAGGGCATGAAAGGCATGCCCGGCATGCCTTTCTAGCCGGCAGTCTCGCGTACCAGCACCTCGCCGCGCAACGCGCGCTGCGGCGCCTCGGTGATGCGCACGTCCACCATCTGCCCTACCAACCGCGCCGCGCCCGCGAACACCACCGCACGGTTGCATTCGGTGCGGCCGAACAGCTCGGCCGCGTTCTTGCGCGCGGCGCCCTCCACCAGCACCCGCTGCACCGTGCCCAGCCGGCTCGCGCTGATGCTGCGCACATTTGCATCGATGGCGGCCTGCAGGCGCTGCAGCCGCTCCAGCTTGACGGCATGCGGCGTGTCGTCTTGCAGGGCGGCCGCCGGCGTACCGGGGCGCGGGCTGAAGATGAAGCTGAAGGAGTTGTCGAAGCCTGTGTCGGCGATGAGCTTCATCATGCGGCCGAAGTCTTCCTCGGTCTCGCCCGGGAAGCCGACGATGAAGTCGCTGGACAGCGACAGCTCCGGCCGGACCGCGCGCAGCTTGCGCACGGTGGACTTGTACTCCATGGCCGTGTAGCCACGCTTCATCGCCATCAGGATGCGGTCGGAGCCATGCTGCACGGGCAGGTGCAGGTGGCTGACCAGTTGCGGCACCCGGCCATAGACCGCAATCAGCGCAGGCGTGAACTCGTTCGGATGGCTGGTGGTGTAGCGGATGCGCTCGATGCCGGGCACGTCTGCCACATACTCGATCAGCGTGGCCAGGTCGGCCAACTCGGCGCTGCCGCCCATCGGCGCGCGGTAGGCGTTGACGTTCTGGCCCAGCAGCGTCACCTCCTTCACGCCCTGGTCCGCCAGGCCGGCGATCTCGACCAGCACGTCCTCGAAGGGGCGCGACACCTCCTCGCCCCGGGTGTAGGGCACCACGCAATAACTGCAGTACTTGGAGCAGCCCTCCATGATGCTGACAAAGGCCGTGGCGCCCTCGACCCGCGCCGGCGGCAGGTGGTCGAACTTTTCGATCTCGGGGAAGCTGATATCCACCTGCTGGCGGCCCTGCGCCTGGCGCTGGCGCAGCATCTCGGGCAGGCGGTGCAGCGTCTGCGGGCCGAACACCACATCCACATAGGGCGCACGCTCGATGATGGCCGAGCCTTCCTGGCTGGCCACGCAGCCGCCGACACCGATCTGCACGCCGCGCTGCTTGAGGTGCTTGATGCGGCCCAGGTCGGAGAACACCTTCTCCTGCGCCTTCTCGCGCACCGAGCAGGTGTTGAACAGGATCAGGTCGGCCTGTTCGACGTCCTGCGTGGGCTCGTAGCCCTCGGCGGCGCGCAACACGTCGACCATCTTGTCCGAGTCGTACTCGTTCATCTGGCAGCCGAAGGTCTTGATGAATACTTTCTTGCTCATGGTGTCCGGAACTTTCCTGGTGACTCGATGCGGGAGCGGCTGGCTGGCGCCGCGCGGGAGACCGGTGGGCGGTCAGGCATGGCGTGGGCTGCGGGGCCCTGCCCTTACTGCCGGGGGAACTTGGGCAACAGGTGGAACGGCGTCTTGCCGTCGTCGGTGCGTGGCTTGTCGGCATCCGACTGGAAGGTGAAATTCGTCACCGGCTCCATGCCCTTGCGCTTCTCGGCCACCTCGGCCTCGGTCAGCAGCCAGACGTCCTTGACCAGGCCCTGCGGCTCGCGCACATAGTTGACGATGTAGGTGGCGCCGACCAGCGACGCCGACACCACCAGCATGTTGTTGGCATTGCGGATGCGCGCGCCGGGCGCCAGCCGCTCCCGGTTGCCGTTGAGCAGGATGTCGGGGGGCGCGGAGACGGACAGCGTGGCACGCAGCGCTGCCGCGGGAAACTGGCGCACGCCCTGGGGCCGCTGTTGCTGCTGTTCGGGCGGCAATGGCTGCACCTGTTGCTGGGCCTGTGCGGCCAGGGCTGCACCAGTGACGCACAGTGCCAGGAGCCAGCGGAACGCCGGGCGAAAGACCAGGGATTGACAGCGGTTCATGGTATTCATCCAGAGGCTGTGAAACAAAAGCAGTCAAGCAAAAGACCGTCAGCGCTGAGTGTACCTTCCAGACGCGCCCGGCAAGAATCTGTGGCCCGGCCTACCATGCAACACTTCTTTGTCCGACGCCCCAAGGAGCCTGACCCATGCCGATGCCGAACCGCCGCCAGACATTGTTGGCCGGACTGGCCGCCGGCGTGCTGGCACCCGCCTGGGCCGCCGACGCGCGCCAGGAATTGCCGGCGCTGCTGCGCCGCGGAGGCGTGGTGGCGGCGTTCCGCCACGCGTTGGCGCCCGGCACATTCGACCCGCCCGAGTTTGCGCTGGGCAACTGCGCAACCCAGCGCAACCTGAACGACGAGGGCCGGGCACAGGCCCGCGCCATCGGTGCCTGGTTCAGCGCCCGCACCCTGCGCCCGGCACGCGTGCGTTCAAGCCCCTGGTGCCGCTGCATGGACACCGCCACCTTGGCGTTCGGCGCTGCCCAGGCCTGGGATGCCCTGGGTTCGCCGACGGGCCAGACTGCCGAGGTGCGCGCCAAGCGCCTCCAGGTTTTGCAGGCCGCGGTCGCGGCGGCGGCGCGCCAGCGCGGCAGCTTCGAGGTCTGGGTGACCCACATGTTCGTGATTGCAGACCTGACGGGCGAGAACACCGCCTCCGGCGGTGGCGTGCTGCTGGCGCCGGGCGGTGTCGACGGGCGGCTGCGGGTGCTGGCCCGGCTCGACCTGCCCTGAGGGGCTGCGCGGGCACGCTGCGTAGGGGCCGGGTCTGCTCGGTTACAGTAGCGGGCAACGCCCGGTTACCACTTTTCGCGCCCCATGCCAGCATCGGCCTCGCCCCACGCCGCCCCCGACATGCGCACCTGCAATGCGTGCAGCACCCTGGTGCACCGCGACGAGGTCCACAAAAACCGCTATGGCCAATACATCTGCAAGGTCTGCCGCGCCGGCGGTGTGCGCGCCGTCGGCAGGCGCCGCGTCCATGATCTGGCGCGGCGCATACCCACCGCCCTGGTGGCCTTCCTGGTGGTGATCGTGGTGCTGGTGGTCCTTCCGCTGGCGTTCATGGCGCTGTCGCAACTGCACGGCTATT
This sequence comes from Burkholderiaceae bacterium, assembly GCA_044348035.1. Lineage (GTDB taxonomy): Bacteria > Pseudomonadota > Gammaproteobacteria > Burkholderiales > Burkholderiaceae_C > CAISIP01. The sequence goes on along the minus strand of JBIKTP010000041.1, from coordinate 57 downwards.
CCAATGCAGGGATGGTGCAGGACCTGAAGGACATGGTGCGGTCGATCAATCAGTTGG